>NZ_JBBODF010000002.1 GCF_038002825.1 Paenibacillus sp. FSL H8-0048
CTGTTTTCCACATACATTGGGCCCATATTCCGCTGTAACAGCCCATTATATTCGGTTTCAAGCATTCCCTCAGCCTTCAGTCATATTCAGCATCTTAGCATCTTAGTTATTCTACGAATCATTCAAAGGAACTCTTATCTACAATTCACACTAACCTTTTCCACAGCAGCAGGAAACTATAGTTTCCTATACATACAAAAAAACGCCAACCCATGCATCCCTGCATTCGTTGACGTCTTACTGAATCAGACTTACGTCCGGCGCATATACGCACGCACGGTAATCGGAGCAAAGACCGCCACAATCACAGCGGCTCCGATCAGGGAATAGACCAGATCACTGCCTACCGTTCCATGATTGACCAGTTCACGGACAGCAGTGACCAGATGCGAGATCGGATTGTTATTCACGAACCACTGAAGCCATTTCGGCATCGTCTCAACCGGCACGAAGGCATTCGAGAGGAAGGTTAGCGGGAATAACACGATCATAGAAATCCCCTGTACACTGGATGCCGTGCGGGCGATCACGCCGAAAAAGGCAAAGATCCAGCTGATGGCCCAGGAGCATCCGATGACCAGAACCGCCGCCAGGGCAACCCCGCCGATGCCGCCTTCCGGCCGCAAGCCCATGATGTAGCCCATTACGAAGGTGAGTACTGTAGCAATCGTGTAGCGTATAGTATCTGCAAGCAGTGCTCCTGCGAGAGGGGCAATCCGGGCAATCGGCAGCGATTTGAAGCGGTCGAACACCCCTTTCTCCATGTCCTCCCGCAGCTGGACACCGGTGACGACAGAGGTCGTGATTACGGTCTGCACCAAGATTCCCGGAATGATTACCGGCAGATAACTTGCCACATCACCGGCAATTGCCCCGCCGAAAATATACGTGAACATCAAGGTGAATATAATCGGCTGAAACGTGACGTCAAACAATTGCTCCGGTGTACGCCGGATCTTGAGCAGTCCTCTGTAGGCCATCGTAAAGGAATTTCGTACCGTCTGGCCGAAGCTGGTACGGTTTTTTAAATTACGGTCTACACCCGGCTTGATTAATGTACTCATGCTAATACTCCCTCCTTCTTCTGCGCGCTATCCGGGACAAGCCCCGCAGCTTCCTTGACGCCATAACCGGTCAAGGTCAGGAATACTTCATCCAGCGTCGGCTTCTGCACACTCATCTCAAGCAGCGGTATGCCTGCCTCACGAAGGGCGATCAGCAGGTCGGTTACCCGGTCCACGTTCCCCATCGGTGCGATAATTTTGGCTGCTTCTGCCGACAGGTTAGAGCGTCCCTGAAGCACCTGCTCCACAATCTGCCGCGCCTTCAGCAACTGCTGCGGATGGACCACCTTCAAGTGAAGCGAGGAGTTGCCCACCGAGCTCTTGAGTTCATCAACGGTTCCCTCTGCGACCACCTTACCGGTATCAATTACGGCAATCCGGTCCGCCAGTTGATCCGCTTCCTCCAGATATTGGGTCGTCAGCAGGACCGTCGATCCCGTATTCACCAGCCTGCGGATCGTCTCCCACATCTGATTGCGCGTCCGGGGATCAAGCCCCGTTGTCGGCTCATCCAGGAAGATAAGCGGCGGCTGCGCAATTAGACTGGCCGCCAGATCCAGCCGCCGGCGCATCCCTCCGGAGAAATTCTTCAGCGGGCGCTTCGCTGCTTCCGTCAAGCCGAATTCCTCCAGCAGCTCAGAAGCCTTGCTGCGTGACTCCGCACGGCCCAGGCCATGCAGCCTGGAGAAGATCACCAGGTTCTCCGTCGCGCTAAGCGATTCATCCACCGATGCATATTGACCCGTCACTCCAATTAACTGACGCACGATCTGCGGTTCTTTTGCCACATCATGTCCGAAGATACGCGCCGAACCTGCGTCAGGCCGGAGGAGGGTAGCCAGCATGCGAATTACGGTTGTCTTCCCGGCACCATTGGGACCCAGCACCCCATAGATCATTCCTGTGCCTACCTTGAGATCCACACCATCCACGGCCCGGTTGCTCCCGTAGATTTTGACCAATCCCTGCGCTTCAATGGCGTAGCTGCCGCCCTGCCCTGCTGCTTGTGTCTGCTTCATGTTTTATTCCTCCTTGATTGCTGAATCTATAAGGATAGTAACCGGCATATGTAAACTGAATTTAAACCTCCTTCTACTCTGCCCGGTTGCTGTTTCCCTATCCCATTAAACCAAAAATCCGATCCCTTGGGATCGGACTTGCGGAGTACGCTTGCAGGCGTACCTCTATATACAGTTCTCCTTAGTCATAGCCGCCTTCAGCTTCGGGCAATGCCTGGTACTCTTCTTTACCGGCTACGATGTCTGCGATGAAGGTCCGCAGCTCCAGCAGTTGCTCTGCATCTGCCGTAAGCTCACAATTCTCGCCGGACCAGGACCAGTTCCGTGTGAATCCGTTGACGGTGATCCTCCAGCTGTCCTCCTGATAAGGGACCACCGCACAGCCCTGCTTGAGAGGCACAAGCTCCAGCTTCCCCATGATGTGAATGGCTCTCATCCGCTCATAGATGCTGCGCATTTCATCTTCGGTCAGCATAATATCCGCTGTGGCCGTTCCGTTCATGATCAGATCTTTTACCACAGTATCCTGATACGTGTTGATCTCATTCTTGTTGACCTCCCCATACCCGTACCGGACGAGAAAATCGAAATCAGCAGGCATCTCTTCAGGCATCTCTCCCAATACCTCCGGCTGCTCCGGAGCGGGTTGTGCATCCTTATTCGTGCTACAGCCAGCAATGACCAGTGCAGCCAGCAGCAAGTAAAATATGTGCTTCAGGTTAGTCACCTCCACCTTAATCCGATAGCGCCCGCATGATGTTAGATTTCGCCTCTGCCGCAACCGCTTCATTTCCGTCATCGGCCGCTTGCATGAAGATCAGCATGGGGATGTATACCGCCATCAGCCGCGCCAGCAGCTTCGTGTCCTCGTCCGCTCCTCCGTACGTTTCGAAAAACACGCCGCGGGCGTACGGTGGTAAAAAGCTATAAGCAACGCTCAAATCGCAAGCCGGATGGCCTACGCTCAGATCACCCCAATCAATGATGCCGGAGACGATCCCGTTCTCATTCACAAGCATATTTTTGAAATGAAGATCGCCATGCAGCAGTACATTTACCTCCTCCACACGGTCCTGTTGCAGCCTGCTGATATACGCCTCGATCCTACCTGACTCCGCCGGCGATAGGTGTTCAACCAACTTCGATAGAAAGCCCTCCATTTTCACTTTGCGCGATGCGATGTCCGTCAAGCTCCGATGATCTTGCTGAACTCCGTACTTCAGCGCCGTATCGACCGGAAACTCATGCAATCTCCGCAAAAATTCCGCCAGCGTCTCTGCCGATAAAGCCCGGCGTTCTTCCGTCAAACCGACTGGAAACTCTCCTGGCACGTGGGCATAGCCAAGAAAGGGTGCCGGATATTCGTCACTTGCTTCGCCATAAAACAACGGTTTCGGATAGGGGATGGTCAAATAGGCCGCCAGCTTCGGCAGCAGCTTCCCTTCCATACGAATCGCGCCAACTGCAAACGTCCTTCTTGGAAACCGGAACACGTACTCGTCACCGATGAGAAAAACCGTATTGTCCCAGCCCCAGCCTAGTCGCTTCACTTGCTTCGATGACAGCTCTGGGAATTGCCTGCCGATCAGCGTCCGCGCCTGCTCTTCGTTAACCTCCCACTCCGCATCCCATACATTCGTTCCTCCCATGAATTGTCTTCCTCCTCGTTCATTATGTACTATAGTAACGCCAACCCTTGATTCCGGTAATCCCGGTGCGTGATGATATCCGGTTCAATATAGCCTAATCCTTCCTCTCAGCTAATTACCTGTTATGTATATCTGCCTTCCACCCAGCAAAAAGGCCGGGGCCACAGTCACCTGTGTCCGCCAGCCCAGTATATCATGTCTAACGCCATCTCTTCACCTCTGCCTAAGCGGCGCCCGGTCCCGCTGGATACTTGCACCATTAAGGTCGCTTAACTTCCCGCACCGGAATCCATATTTCACTTTTAAAAGCTAATGAGTCGGTATCCTTGCTTTCATTCCATAGAAGCTCCGGCCCCTCGACCTGCTCATAATTGGAAGAGGGGAACCATTCGGAATAGATCCGGCCCCAGATATTCTGAAGTGTGTCCGGAAACGGCCCCACTGCTTCGAATACAGCCCACGTAGACACAGGAACCTCAAGCTTGGCGTAGGATGGCGGAGCTTCCAGAGTGGTGGCAACACCAATATAATGATCCAGCTCCCCGCGTTCCTCCATCCGTCCTTTCGAGAAATTCACCGATGCGCTGATTATTCCCGCCGGAATGATATTCGACAGCCCCTTCAGCTCATCGATCATCTCCATATTCAGACTCTGCCACATGGCAGCGATCTCCGGGTTCACCCCGCTGAACTGGATGGCTACCCTTTTCTTGAGTCCAACGATTCGGAAGGCCTCTTTCTCCTCTATGCGGTAATTCATTTCACTGCCTCCTCTAATGGTTAATTGAAAGGTCATTCGAGGAAAGGCCTTCAGGGGTGTCCCTGCCGTTCTTGCTTCTGAAGGCGTTACGCCGTGAAGCTGCTGAAAGGCTTTGGTGAATGCATCCGGTGAAGTGTATCCATACTCCAGAGCAACATCAATAATGCGGTGCTGGCTCCCCTGCAGCTTGAAGGCAGCCAACGTAAGACGTCTGCGGCGGATATATTCGGAGAGCGGAATACCGGCCCGGAAGGAGAACATCCGTGTAAAATGATACTCCGAGCATAACGCGTAGCCTGCAGCCACTTTTACATCGATCTCGTCGTCCAGGTGCTCTTCAATGTAGAAGAGTGCAGCATTCATATCTTCCAGCAGGTTCATCGTATACCTCCCTTTCCTCCCCATCAGCTTAACAGCTCTGCCGGGGCAGCATCCGACAGTTCCTGCACCATATTAACGGGTACTTTCTTATTCAAGACAATCCGCAAATTTAGAGGCATAATGAAACATAGAATGTATACGAATAAGCGAGACAGGAAGTCCCCATTACGCGGCTAAAAAAGGAGGTTGCCATGAAGCTTCTCCCCAACTGCATCACGCTCAGCCGGATCGGGCTGGCTCTTCTGCTGCTGTACCTGAGGCCGCTGGGCACAGGCTTCACTGTAGTCTACCTCCTGTGCGGAATTACCGATATGCTGGATGGTCCGATTGCCCGAATGACCGGTACGGTTAGCAGCTTCGGTGCCAAGCTCGATTCCGTGGCCGATATGACGCTGGCTGGCACTGCACTCTATACCTTATATCCGTTCCTTGGTCTGACCCCCGGCCTCATCCTGTGGATCGTGCTGATAGCCGTCATCCGGGGAACCTCCATCCTGACCGCGCTGTGTAAATTCAGCACCTACGGCAGCATTCATACCTACGGGAACAAGCTGGCCGGATTGCTGCTATTCCTTACACCATTGCTGCTTCCCCATGTGAATCAGGCGATCTGGACAATAGCTGTATGCTCAGTAGCCACTCTATCTGCAATCGAGGAACTGATCCTGCTTCTGATCGCAAGTGAGCTGCAGTTGGACCGCAAGGGACTGTATGTGCGGCGCTGATCATCTCACTCCAGCCCCAAATACTCCCTAATCCCATCTATAACAGCGGAGGCCACGCTCTCCTGGAACACGGAGGTCCACATCTTCGCCTCGTCGCCGGGATTGGTTAGATACCCCAGCTCCAGCAGCACCGACGGCATTACCGTATCGCGCAGAACGAAGAAATTCCCCTTCTTCACGCCGCGGTCTTTAAGGCCGGTAGCTTGAATGACATGCTTATGTATCGTCTCGGCCCAAGCCAAGGATTCTTCATGATAATAAAAGGTTTCTGTACCCGAGGCCGATGCATCCTCATAGGTATTACCATGAATGGAGATGAACAAGTCTGCGGGCAGGTTATTGGCGAACTGGGGCCGGAATAGCTCTTGTGAGGAAATAAAAGCATCCCCGGTCCGGGTAAGCAGGATCTCAAGCTGCGGGTCCTGCTCCACCCTGGCAGCGATTTGCTCTGACAGGTTCAGATTAAACTCCTTCTCCAGGCGTCCGCTTACAGAGACTGCCCCGGGATCTTCGCCGCCGTGCCCCGGATCTACTACAACCTTATAGACCTTGCCCTGGTAGGGCTGGCTGCTGCGCTGCGGCTGACCGCCTGATCTGGCAGATGGTGCATGGAGAGCAGTATCCTCAGCCGGGCCCGCACTGAGGCTGGTACTGGCAATGTTCCCGCCTGATCCGCTGTCTGCCCCATTACTGCATGCCGCCAGTAACAGCAGGGTGAGCCATGCGGCAGCTATCAGGTACCTTTTCCTCATTCGGATGACTCCTTCCTGCTCATTTCAGGGGTGCTCTCCCGGACGGCCTTATCCGGTGAATTCAGCAGCACCAGCCCTCCGATGATAATCAGCAGACTGATGCCGGTGAGCAGATTGAACGGATCATTCCAGATCAGGATGCCGATCAATGCCGTCAACGCCGTCCCCACTCCAGACCAGATGGCATAAGCCAGGCTTAGAGGTATGGTGCGAAGGCTGATCGATAAGCAGTAAAAAGCCAGGCCCATTCCAAGCACCACTCCGATCGACGGCAGCACACTGCTGAAACCATTGGAGAGCTTAAGCATAGTCGTACCGAAGATTTCCGACATAATAGCGATGCTTAGCGCGAAGTAACCTCTCATCTCTACACCCCCGTTGACAGCTTCAGCAGAATCACACCGCCGATGATGAGGATTAAGCCTGCTATTTTTCGCACATTCAGACGTTCCTTATAGACCAGTACACCAACCAGTGCGGTTAACGCCGTTCCTACGCCGGACCAGATGGCATAAGCTGTCCCTAGAGGGATCTCCTTCAGCGCCAGCGACAGATTGAAGAACGCCAGCCCCATGCCGGCGGCCACCGCTATGGAGGGAAGCAGCTTTTTGAACCCGTTCGATGCCTTCAGCATGGAGCTGCCGAAGACCTCGCTCACAATGGCTAACGCTAATAACATATAAGCATTCAATGGATTGCCTCCTAACTCATGACCCTGACAAAAGTCCCCGGATATAGCAGCTTAGCTCCCTGGCAGTCTGCTCGTGCGCCGGCAGGCCCGGATGGGTCCGTGCTCCCATCGTTTCATTCGTCACATTCGGCAGCTGGAACACCGACACGTTCTTGTCGCCCGTAGACTTCATGTATTCATCCACTGCACGGTAGATCGCCGGCATCAGGGAGAGGCCCAGCATGCCATACACCCAGAGAAGATGCGCCCCGGGGTTATAGCTTCTCAGCTTCGCCAGGAACCTCGTAACCGCGGCCTCGAAGGCGGCCAGATCCTCCTCATGATAGCTTCCGTCTTCATTCAGCCGCTGCTTATAGATGCGCCCGGTGTCCTCATCCAGCCATTCCGGGGAGTTGAACGCGCCGTCATCATTGGTGCCCAGGTTAACTACTACCACATCCGGCTGCCAGGCCGCAAAATCATTCATCGCATGCGCCCCGAGCGCTTCATTACGGGGACCGGTCAGCAGACCGCAGACCTGCTCGTAGATGTCAGGGATATTGCCTCCAGGATTGTTGTCCCAGCTGGAGAGCACTCCCCAGCCGCTCTGCGAGATCACCCTGAATTCGGCCTGCACGGCCCCGGCAGTTATCGCTGTGTAGTTATGAACGCCGCTGAACCAGGCAGGAATCCAGTCCTCTTCACTTTTGGCGCCAATGACACCCTCACCTGATGTGATACTGTCACCGATGAACTCCAGCCGGAACGGCTTCGCTTCAACAGGCAGGAAGCTGCCGTCAGTGCGGACCGCATGGAACTGGAGATAGGCGCCGGGATCGCCGCTCATCGCCTGAACCTCTTTTACAATCCGGATATTCTTCACCCGCTCAGGGCTCATTCCTCTGAATATGCAGACCCAGTGCCTTCCGGCATTCACCATCTGTCTGCTGACGGGAACGGAGTTGATCAGCACACTGATCCAGGACTCGTGATGATCGTAGCCGGACTCCACTTCAAGCCACAGCTCGGAGGCCTGGAGGTTCACTTCTATCGCACTGCCCGTCCAGAATAACGTCAGAGGGTTAAGCGCTCCGGTCGTTCTGCCATGAATCTTCAAGTGCTTGATCTCTGTCAAAGGCTGTACCTGTAACTGCAAATGCGAATTGTAGCTCATTCTATTCCCTCCAGTTTGCTGGCAATCGAGAAGCTGCGGACCTTCATCCACTTTCCGCCTACCCATTCGTCAACGGTGCCCTTCCGCGTTCTGACACAGAACTTATGCGAGGTACCGCGGTCAAAGCCCGTTGCTTCATATAACAGGTCCTCGCCCTGCTGTCCCTTGAAATACACCTGCTTCAGGCCGAGTCTGTTCAATAGCTCCTGCTTCACACTGTCTGTATATTGGCGTGAGAATTCTTTTGTCATCATTGTCCTCCTGCTTGGTTTATCAACGGTTCAACTTCCCGGATGCTTCTTAGAGAATAACGTATATGCGGCGAATTTTCACCTTTATTTTTCACCAAACTGCCCTTAAATCCGGTTGATTTTGAACTCGGCCCTGTAATAGAATTAATGGATTATATAGAAAAGGATGCGCATACGCAATGCCTTATAAGGAATCACGTTCTCTTCGAAAAAGGTCGATTCTGTTCTTCTCGCTGATCATGCTCGTGAAGAGTTATTTCGCCTGGTATTACCTGTTCGAGGACGGTCCGACCTGGACCACCTGGCTGAAGGAAATCCCGTTCGTGCTGCTGCTGTTCTGTCTCATTGAATGGTTCGCCACGAGGCATAAGGTCGCCATCTATCTGATCGTCAATCTGCTCATTACCGTCCTGTTCTTCTCTCTCATCGTCTATCATAATCATTTTGGAATGATTGCTACGTCCCAAGTCTTCGGTCAGGTCAAGCAGGTAGGCGCCGTCAAAAAAAGTATATTCGCCGTCGTGCATCCGCAATATATGCTTATCTTCGTCGATATCATTATCATCAGCCTGATTATGCTCAGACGCAAAAAAGCGCTGGCCTGGAAGCATTCCATGTCCCGTCCCAGCAACCGCAAGGCGGTAGCTATCCTGTTCTGCATCTCGCTTATGCTGTGCATGATGAATATCTTTCCCAACAAAGCCAGTATGAATGAGAACGTCAAGGCAGAGCAAATGGGCATTCTCAATTATGAAGCCTACGCCCTGCTGCGTGAACCTGCCGAGGAGCCTATGGACCCTGCGCAGATCTCCCAGGCCGGCATTGACATGACGAAGGGTATCCAGCCTGTCGCCCAGCCGGTGATGTTCGGGGCCGCCAAGGGAAAGAACCTGATCATCCTGCAAATGGAATCGCTCCAGAACTTCCTGATCAATCTGTCGGTGGACGGAACCGAAATCACGCCGAATCTGAATAAGCTTGCCGGTGAGAGCTACTACTTCCCGCGCTTCTTTCAGCAGGTAGGCCAGGGCAATACTTCCGATGCCGAATTCATCGTCAACACTTCCTTTTATGTGCCGCCGGATGGTCCGGCCACAGATAAGTATGCTCCGAAGGAGCTGCCGAGTCTGCCGAAGCTGCTGGAGGCACAGGGCTACGACACTGCAACTTTTCATACCAACAATGTGGAGTTCTGGAACCGCGGGGAGCTGTATAAGGCACTGGGCTTCAATCAATATTACGACAAAACCTATTTCGGCGAAGAGGATGCAGTCTTCTACGGCTCCTCAGATGAAGTCCTGTACAGGAAGACCTCTGCAGAGCTTGCGCGTATGGATCAGCGTGAACAGCCCTTCTATGCTCATGTAATCTCAATGTCGTCACATAATCCGTTCTCGATTCCAGAGAGCAAATACAAGATGACCCTGCCGGAGCGTTACGAGGGAACGCTGGTCGGCGACTATATCCGGGCTGAGAACTATGCGGATTATGCGCTGGGCCAGTTCATAGAGGAGCTTAAGAGCAGCGGTGTGTGGGATAACAGCGTGGTGGTCCTCTACGGCGATCACCGGGGACTCCCGATCTTCTCACTGAAGGATGGGGATAAAGTCCTGCTGCAGGAAATCCTGGAGCATGATTATAATGAGCGTGATCTCATTAATGTCCCATTCATTATCTCCGCCACCGGTGTTACGACACCGGCACTGAAGGAGCAATTAGGCGGCCAGGTGGACATTCTTCCTACTGTCTCTAATCTGCTCGGTGTCCCGCTGGACTATCATATCCACTTCGGACAGGATTTGCTTAATCAGACAACATACAACCTGCTGCCGCAGCGCTATTATCTGCCTACGGGTTCCTTCGTTAATAATGAAGAGCTGTTTCTGTCCGGCAGCGGGTTCGAGGACGGCCAGCATTACACCCTGTCCGGTGACGGAACGGATCTGACTCAATCGACGGAGGATGAATTCACCCGGGCGCTGGAGCTGCTCCGCATGTCCGACAGCTATGTGACGCAGCTTCGGGACCGCCCGGTGGAAGATGAGCCTATGAGCGAGTAACGGCAAGAAGCCCGGTTCGGGGATCTCCCTTAACCGGGCTTATTTTGTGTCTAGCTGAGGGTTAGCGCTGCTTGCCGATGAAATTCCGCACAGCCTGACCTGCCTGAAGCGGAAGCTGCATCCAGACATACGCATGTAGCGAATCCGGGATCAGCGCAATTTCATAGCTGTCCAGCAGCTCTGCGAAGGCATTCAGACTGTTGCGCACCCGTTCATCGTTCCATTCCGCTTCGCTGGGCAGGAACAAGACCGGGCATTGTATTGTCTGATAATAGTGTTCAAAAGACATGCGATTCAATGCTGTCATAGAACGGTTCCTCCCATTCGTCCAGGTCTGCCCGGAGCTGCACTTTCCTCTGCTCCACCTCTTCTGCCGTGCCGTCAAATATACCATATGCGCCAAATTCGTTATTCAGCGCACCTTCGCATACCAGGGACGCTACAAGCTCCGGATGGGCTGCTGCCAGACTGACCGCTATCTGTGCCCCCATCGAGCTTCCTGCTACGTAGCACTTGTCCACCTGCAAATGCCTTAGTAACTGATACATATCCTCTGCCATCTCGTCAATGTGATAGCCAGTCTCCGGCTTGTCCGACCGGCCATGCCCCCGGAGATCCGGTGAAAGGATGCTGTAGTCCTGCTCAAGTTGCGGGAGAATTCCATCCCACATATGCAGGTTGCTGGATCTTGCCAGTCTGGCTTCAGTGCAGGCATTCGGCACAAGAATGCATACTCAGCGGCACAGTCTTGATCTTCTGATTAACAATGCGGGAGTCATGACTCCACCTGTACTCCAGGTCACCGCAGACGGGTTCGAGCTGCAATTCGGTACGAATTACCTTGGACACTTCGCGCTCACTGCGTACCTGATGCCCTTGCTGCGCAAAGCAAAGGAGCCCCGGGTGGTCAGTCTAAGCAGTATCGCCCACCGGAATGGCTCCATTCATTTTGACGACCTGCAATTTGAACGCCGTTATCATGCGGGACAGTCCTACGCCCAATCCAAAATAGCAATGATTATGTTCGCTCTGGAGCTGCAGCGCCGCAGTGATCTGGCCGGATGGAACCTGCTGAGCCTACCGGTTCATCCGGGCATATCACGTACGGACCTGCTGCTGAATGGGGCGGGACGAAACAGTGCTCCCGGCATTCTCCGCAGGCTGCTTGGGCCCATCTTATTCCAGCCGGCTGCCCAAGGCGCACTCCCTGCACTGTTTGCCGCCACATCACCGGATGCCAAGGCCGGAGTCTATTACGGTCCCGGCAGACTCTCAGAAACCAGAGGCTTGCCGAAGCCGGCAAGATGGCTCCGCAAGCGCTGGACCGGACTGCCTCAGCCAGGCTGTGGGAGGTCTCCCGGCAGCTGACACAGGCGGATTTCGAAGCGATTGTGAGTGGCTGACATCTCTTATGCCGGGTCTGGTTGCCCGCTAGGCACCAATCCCGTCTTCTGATCATACACAATATAGAAAAGAAGGGCGGGATGCGGGATGACTACTAACAAGAGAGATGCAGAAGAGTGGGCGATTTTTCTGGCGGCGGTCTGCGGGCAGACCTACACTCAATTCGACAATGCAGAAGGGGCATTCGTGGTGCCGGAGGGTTTCTCAGCCGTGCACAGCTTCCAGGCGAAATCGATGGGGAATGTCTGGGAGCTGTTCGGCTTCATTCTGGAATCTCCGCAGGAGATCATTATTGCCTGGCGCGGAAGCATCTCCACCAATGACTGGCTCTCGAACATGAATGCCGCGCAAAAAAAATTCAAATACATTCAGGAGCCCTGCATGACCCATCGGGGGTTCACCGATATCTATGCATCTGCCCGGGATGCCATTCTCTCTGTGCTTGGCACACTGTCCCCGGAGAAGACGCTGTATGTAACAGGCCATAGCCTTGGCGGCGCACTGGCCACTCTATGTACGCTGGATATTGCCGCCAATTCTGCCTTCACCGCCCCGAGGCTCTATACCTACGGGTCTCCGCGTGTCGGGGATCCGGATTTTGCCAAGGCCTTCAGCCGGTATGTACGCAGCAGCTACCGTTATGCCAATCTTTTTGACGTCACTACGTATGTTCCGCCAACCGTCTACAAGCTGCCTAAGCAGAAGACCAAATACTATTACACCCATGTCCATACTCTTAAAACCCTGTCCTTTCAGAATGGCAGCCCTGAGCTGAACCATGTTATCCGCAGTTATTTCGCTGTGCTTAGGAAGACCCGGCCGGACTTCACCACAGCTCTGTGCGCCGCGAACCCCGGGTTCTGTCCAGTCCCGGAGCTAATTACTTAGTTCGCCAGGATCTGATTCAGGCTCTCCTCCAGCTGCGGCGTTCCGGCGGGAGACAATACGCCAGCCTTCGCCAGGATCTCCTTGTTGTAATACAGCATATGGAAGTGGGTATCCAGCGGAACCGCTTAAGGCTTGCCGTCATAGGATACGCTTATGATATTGGAATCCGAAATCTGCTTCAGGTCGAATCCTACCTTGGAGGCGAGTTCATCCACCGGCATAATCTGCTGGGCTTTCACGAACGGCGAGATCCGCTCCACGTGGGCGACCGCAACATCCGGACCTTTGGAGGACGACAGCGCTGTACCGAGCTTCGCGTAATACTCATTGGATTCCAGCCGGAGCGGCTTAACGGTCACCTCTTGCTGCGAGTCGTTGAAGCCCTTGATAATCTGATCCACGAACTCTCCTTCCCCGCCGCCGAACATATTCCAGAAGGAGATCTCTACCGGACTGCCGCTTGTGCTCTCTGGTGCAGCCGGTTCATCTGATGCCTTGGCCGCTCCGTTCTCTGTATTTCCGGAAGAGCATCCCTGCAGCACCAGAGCCAGCCTCAGCCCGGCCGTTACTACACTTGATAAGCCTTGTTATATCTTCATCTGTACAACCCTCTTCTCCGTAAAGTTTGTGCAAGGAAGGCCGCCACATGGTGATGTAAGGGCTTTCTCATCTCTAACTCTACAGCGAACACTGCTGTGCTTGAACCGACAAACTGCCGGGAGCGCCGTTGTTCTCGTCGATGGTGCTGAGGAAGCTCCAGTTGCCTCCACCGTTCGTGCTTTTATACACTCTGAGCTTGTACGATTCCTGCCAGCGGACAGAACGCATCGCCAGCAAAATATCGCCATTCGTGAGCTGCACGAACTGCCCGTTGTCGTTGAACCGATAATTCACCGCTATTTAGGCTCCAATTTTACGATTATCCGCTCGCCTACCGGTTGATCTTACGAATCTCTTCCAGTGGAAGCTTCGGTGTCCGGTCCGCCGTCAATAGTCCGTTCACTTCCTGCTGCACATCCGTAACTTGGGTATAGCAATAACCGCAGATGTACGGGGTATCCTTGATCGCCTGCGTGATGCTGCGGAACCGCTCGATGAACGCCTCTGTGCTGCCCACCTGCTCTCCATAGCCCCACCCTTCGCCGGTGTCGAAGGCAATGCCCCCGAATTCACTGACTATGACCGGCTGCCCCCGGTACTCATACCCCTCTGCCATCGCGTATTTCCAATTGTTGAACGAGGAACTGCCGCCAAGCACACTGCCGGAGTCCGCATACCGCTCCATTAGAGCCGCACCGCTCTCCTCGTAATCATGCAAGGTAATAATATCGCTGATCGTATGCTCCCAGCCGTCATTGACAATCACCGGACGATCCGGGTCCATCGCCTTGGTCAGATGATAGATGCCCTCTGTGAATTGCTGCTGCCGCTTGTTCGTGTAGACCTGCGGAATGCCCCATGATTCGTTAAAAGGCACCCAGGTAATTACCGAGGGATGATTATACTGCTGCCGGACAATCTCTGTCCACTCCTTCGTGAACTGCTCCACCGCCTCATCGCCAAACTCATAGGTGGCCGCCATCTCCGACCAGACCAGCATTCCCTTCACATCACACCAGTACAGGAAGCGCGCATCCTCAATCTTCATATGCTTGCGGACCCCGTTGTAGCCCATCGCCAGAATCGCGTCGATATCAGCAATCAGCGCCTCCTCCGAAGGCGGGGTCAGATGGCTGTCCGGCCAATAGCCCTGGTCCAGAATCAGCTTCTGATACACTGGCGTATTGTTGAGCAGCACCTTGCCTTGTTCAATGGAGATTTTGCGGAGTCCGAAATAGGAGAATACCCGGTCAATCACCTGCTCCGCCTGGTACAGAACGAACTCCACCTCATACAGTACCGGCGCCGCGGGCGACCAGGACTGGAGCTTCCAGGGGCCATTCGCTTCATGTGTCAGCTCTACATCCAGTTGAAGCGAGGCCCGGTCTGCCTGAAGCGAGACCTGCTTGAAGGTCTTCTCTCCGGTGCTGATCCGGGTCTCCAGCCGGAGATCAGGGCTTGCCCCATGGGTGTTGTATTCGAATTGGACCGAGCGGTTATCGAGATCCGGGGTGATTTTGACAGACTTAAGGTACGAAGGGGATACATACTCCAGCCACACACTCTGCCAGATTCCCGTGGTCTGCACATAGAAGCACTCGAAATTCTCATCCACCCAGCGCTGCTTGCCCCGTGGCTGTGTACAGCTCTGGCTGTCCTCCACCTTGACCGTCAGACGGTTCACTGCTCCGGCTCCCGTGTTGAGATAATCGGTAATATCCAGTGTAAAAGCCGCATACCCGCCTTGATGACCCCCGGCATAGCTGCCGTTCACCCACACCTTCGCGATGTAATCTACCGCCTGGAAATTCAGCAGCACCCGCTTGTTGCCCAAGCTGTCAGGTTGGTGTACCTCCCGCTCATACCATACATACGGATGGAATTCGGTCTCACCGATACCGCTCGCCTCCGTCTCATACGTGAACGGAACCTGAATCTTCAGATCGCCGTGCAGCTCCTCATGCCATCTCTCCCGCTCCCCTGTGTTGTCATCGTCATAGCGGAAATCCCACTCCCCGTTCAGACTCTGCCAGCCGTTACGGACGAACTGCGGCCGCGGATAATCCTTGATATAATGCCGGGTTGTCATGGAACAATGCACACTCCTTATAAACAATAATTTTGTTTTAATACAATAAATATGTATCAATTATTGCAGAACCTGTTGAAATGTCAATGCTGACGCAAAAAAAGAACCTTCGCCATAAGCAGCAGGTTCTTCTCCGCAAATACAAATACAATCTTAGATTCACCTTCTTCTAGACTAAGTCTCTACACTATAAAAAATCTTCATCACCAGATCCTGCTCATAATCGCCGAACTTTTTGCCGAACAGGTTCATGCCGCCCTTGAAGACCGCATTCTCCTTCACACCCAGCCGCAGATCCACATGGTTCTGGCCGGTGAGCTGCAGTTGCTCCAGATTAACAGCGGATAGCTCCTGATGGTCAATAGTGCTGCGGGTGTTGTCTACGCTCCAGGTTTTGAGTGCGCCGAACTGGGTTCCCGTATCGATCCACCATGCGGGATTCAGCTTCCCCCGTCTGCCGCCAAAGTCTCCGGGCGAGGTCCAGGTTCCCACCTCCACCTGGTTAATCCACAGCGTAATATCCGAAGGCCACTCATTCTCGTAATTCGGTGCCTCCGAGCAGATCTCCATGGAGAACTGAATCCGGCGAAGCACCGCTCCTTGCGGGATCTCCAGCGGATAGCGGTATTCGAGATATCCCTTGCGCAGCCAGAGCAACTGGGCTTGTACCCTGTCCGGATGAAAAAATCCCGCCGGTGAATCCTCGGTAATAATCGGACCGTTCTCACTGACCATCCCGCAGGTTGGCGCTACCTCGCAGGCGGTGAAATTGCCGATCGGCATGGATATCTCATAGCAATATTCGCCTTGATCGGCTTGCAGGCGGCGCTGCGGGGCATTGATCGTGATTTTGATATCATCATAAATCCGGCTGCATACCTTCATCGCCCCGCGGGACGCGGGCAGCAGTTCGGTCTCAATCAGCCCAGCCTGCTCCAGCACCTTCACATTGGAGGCAGCCGTGGATACCGGAATCTCCAGCGCCTCCGCCAGCTCCGCCACATTCATTCTCCGGCTGTTAAGCAGCGCCAGCATTCTGAGTCTAAGCTCCGTAGAGAGCGCGTGTGTCACCTTCACCAGCTCATCCGCATGCTCCATGGATAACTCCAGCATATCGATCACCTCATTTAACTGTCCGTAATTACATATCCTACAATCCTGCACTAATTGCAACATTCCCCGGATCGAACGCCCGCTAACCCAAGAATATTGCATAAAATGCAGCAATTCCTTCGCATAAGGCAGCTATTCCGGACAATTCCTGCAGTCTGTGCAACAATTCTCCCAGCGTTGCCGCTGCTAAGATATCAAAGTTGTAAAACTTACAACATTATAGTCGCTAAAGATATTATGGAGCTTCCAATCACACCTTGGCTGGAGCGAAGGACTTCTGTCCAGCTTAGTTATCCAGCATCACAACCTGATCACCGAGCCGGACCTCTCCCGGAGTGATGACGGAAGCATAGACGCCGAACTGCTGCTTAAGCTCTTTATAGACCTGCTTCAGCAGTGAGCTGTCGCGCTCCAGCGTATCCGGGTCAGTCGTAATCATCACACAGCGCTCACAATAGCTATCCACTTGCAGCACTGTACTGCCTATCGCCAGACGGCGGCCGAGCCACTCTTCCTCCCCGAGCGAGTCCTCACTTACTTCCACCATGAAGTTGCCCCGGAAGCGGCGCTGGTCTATGGGCTTGTCCCACATCGCCTCCAGCTTCTTCAGGCTCTTATCCGTCACCAGCAGAATACTGGCTCCGTCTACTGAGAGTAGCTGCGGGTACTGTGCCTCCGGGTGAGGAGCTTTAGGCTCCGACATTGTAATTTCAGTCTTCGTTAGGCTCTGAATTTCCGCCAGCAGCTCCTGATCCCAGCCGAACACCCGTCCATCCGCAGCCGTCACCCGGATATCTTCCCCCGTATATTCCGCCTTATAGGACATCATCTTCGGAATCTTCCGGGCAGTGATATACTGGGACCAGTCTTTTTTTGTCATATCATAGAAAGAACAATACCGGTCCCCCTCCACTCCGTAAGATACAACCTTGCAGGACTCCAATTCCTCCCCCGCAAAGGATTTTACCGGATAACGGTTAATCGACTTAATCTCACCAACTGTAACTGACACGCCCCCACCTCTTCTGTCTATAATCTGATCTCTCTGCTACTTTTACTGCAGCGGCTTTAGCTTCTGAATCTCTTTAACGGAAAGGCCAGTTGCCTCGGCGATAACAGACAACTCTATACCTAGAGCAAGCAGCTTCTGAGCTGTTTCCTTCTGTGCATCGGCCTTACCTTCTGCCTTACCTTCTGCCTTACCTTCTGCCTTACCTTCTGCCTTACCTTTAGCCAAACCTTCTGCCTTACCTTTAGCCTCACCTTCAGCCCAGCCCTTGGCCTCGGCCACTTTAGCCGCTTCATACATCGACGCCTCATCGTGTAAGTACCGTTGACGCGCTTCGTATTGTCTGCGGGCCTCCTCGTTCTGACTCAGAAACTCCAGCGTGTTCATGGCTTTTTTCAGCACAGGTTCATTCATCGTCAGCACCTCCCATTTGGTTTGGTCTACGCCCTTAAGGAATAACAGCCAATTCACCAGTCCGCCTTGCTCCAGCGAGACAGCCTGCTCATCCAGCTTCGGCAATTCCAGGAAGTGAATCTCAATATCGTCAAGCAGAGGAATTCCTGTCCGATCCTCCCGTAAGTGAAATACGTTATGATACAGAGTATTCGGCAATAAGGCAAAGTTTATAATGTTGATCGTCACGCACCGCTTTAACTGGTTATACGGCTGGCTCTCCTGCAGTTGAGTCGAGTACTGTTTGCTCCAATAATAGAGGGTCCGTTTCTCCGTATCGTATTTGTTGAACAACTGCATTTCTACATTAATAATTTCGCCCTCGGTCGTCTTGGCCCGAATGTCGAGAATAGACTGCTTGTCCCGAGGAGAGTCCTTGTCGGTGTATGGATTCAGGAGAATAATATCAGCTAGCGGGGGCTTGCCCGCTTCGGCAAAAGTTCTGTTCAGAAAAGCCAGCAGCACATCACGGTTCTCTTCACTTCCAA
Source organism: Paenibacillus sp. FSL H8-0048 (assembly GCF_038002825.1). Classification (NCBI taxonomy): domain Bacteria; kingdom Bacillati; phylum Bacillota; class Bacilli; order Caryophanales; family Paenibacillaceae; genus Paenibacillus; species Paenibacillus sp. FSL H8-0048. Next base: position 18,550 of record NZ_JBBODF010000002.1, read on the forward strand.
AAATCCTTTTAAACAAGAAGTCATTTCGGGGATCAAGCAGCTCCATCCAGTTCAGCCTCCGTTTCAGTCTTATTATACCATTATCGCTGCCTGTTTTGCGTAAGGCAAGAGGTGGGCCCTTATGGAATGCAACAATATGATTACATGCACGCAAAAAGAAAAGGACAGCCCCAAGGCTATCCTCATCATTGCATATAATTACAGTGATTCCCGGATCACCCGCTTGTAATACAAGACTGACAGGAGGCCGAAGATCGAATACAGCACAGTATATAGCCCCATAACTACGAACATCGGGGTCAGCATCTCGGTTCCAAACAGGAACCAGCCGGATTTTACCGCAAAATAACTGTGACACAGGCCGACAATCAGCGGAATACCAAAATTGAACAGCTGCTTGAACTGGATACCTCGCAGAAGGTCCCCTTGGGTGAAGCCCAGCTTGCGCAGGATCGTATATCCCTCCCGCTCCTCCTCGCCTTCATCCATCTGCTTGAAGTAAAGAATACAGCCGGAGGTAATCAGGAACGTCAAGCCCAGGAAGCCGACAATGAACATAATCAGGCCCATATTGGTCCGCTGGTTGAACTCAAACTCGTATTGCGAGAAGCTTTGCAGCTCTGGCTTTTGCTGCTTATAAATCTCATACGCATGCTTGGCCTGCGAAGATTCCGTAAGATTTAGACCGTAATAGATTCCTCCGCCCTTCACTCTTTTCTGCTCATCCGGGTCTTTATGCTGGAGTAATTCCTGGAAGACAGAATCATCCACTACGAACACCCCCAAGATTCCCCCGCCAAAATAGAACGGCAGCACAGTCTCCTCGGACAAACCCGAGAGCTGCTGCCTCATCACGCCATCCTTGGTGGAGAAGTAGAGCTCCCCCTTCTTCTTGAGCCTCAGCATAGTTTGCTTTGTAGTCGTATACCCTTTAATCGCTACCTCGCCCGGCTGCAAATCCATGTCCTTCAGACTGCTGTCACTAATCACAGTTGCTGAGAGAATGGTTTCATTACCCGGGGTATTCCTAGTATCCAAAACATCCTTAAGATCGACTTCTACCTGAACCGTTGGAATCTCCAGCGTGGTATAACCTATGCCGGACTTGTCGAGTGCCCCCCGGAATCCGGCCTCATCCGCCTTCTGAAGGAAGCCGTAATCATGCGGTGAACTCATTCTGGCAGAAGCCCCCACTGAATAATATGAGATATAGCTTAGAGAGAGCAGGCCGATGGCCAGCGCAGAAACCGTGGTGATGACCGTCAGCAGCAGGGCGTTCGATTTCATCCGGAACATAATGGAAGAGAGCGATAATACCTCCCGAATGGACAGGTAGCCCTTTTTGCTGCGGCGGATCAGATTGAAGAGGAAGCTGACCGAGCCTTTGTAGAACAGATATGTTCCGATAATTACCAGTGTGAGGATGGCAATCATCGCATACATCAATCCGTTCATGCCCATGAATGTGCCGCTGAACAGCTCACCGGAGATATAATACCCTCCTAAGATACTGACGATTCCAAGCACGCCGATTACAACCTCCCACAGCGACAAACGCTGAATACGTGTCTGGGAAGTGGCCGTAGCCTTGAACAGCGACAGAATGCTCTGGGCCCGGATGAAGGTGTAATTCATGATCATAATAAGCACGTACACGGCGGCAAAAACAATCACCGTCCGCTGCAAAGCCTCTGGAGAGAAGCGCAAGGCAGCCAACTGGTCGACCTCCAGAATTTTGAACAGAATCATTAGAATCAGCCGTGACATCACGAAGCCTGCGCCAATTCCCGCGAACATCGATCCGAAATACAGAATCAGATTCTCTGCGCTCAGCAGCACAAAGATTCGGCTCTTGGTCAGCCCGATCAGCTGGAACAGCCCGATCTCCTTACTTCGGCGCTTGATGAAGATCGTGTTCGCATAGAGCAGGAAGATGGCTACAATCGCAACCAGCAGGACGGAGGACGCACCGATGGCAGCCCCGCCTTTGACGGAACCCTTGACCTCATCCATGGAAGGATCGAACTGAAGAGTCACGAAGGAGAAGTACAGGGCCACACTGAAAATAAGGGCGAAGACGTAGAGATAATAGTTCTTAACATTCTTCTTAAGATTCCGCAGGATAATATAATTCAGACTCATTGCGCGACACCGCCAAGTACGCCCTGCGTGCTGATAATATCACCCAAAAAGGATTGCCGCGATTCCTCCCCCTTGTTCAGCTGGGTGTAGATTTGCCCGTCCCGGATGAACACCACGCGGCTGCAGTAGCTTGCGGCAACGGCATCATGTGTAACCATGACAATGGTGGCTTCACGCTTGCTGTTCATGGCGGCCAGCTTGTTCAGCAGATCGGACGCAGATTTGGAATCCAGGGCTCCTGTAGGCTCATCGGCAAAAATAATGCTCGGATCATGCACGAACGCCCGAGCCGCCGACGTTCGCTGCTTCTGCCCGCCGGAGATTTCCGCCGGATATTTGTCCTTCAGCTCATAGATTCCCAGCTCGCCCGCTACCTGATCGAATTTCTGATGTGCCTCCTTCTTGGAGATGCCTGTAATCGACAGCGGCAGCATGATATTCTCCTTGACCGTCAAGGTGTCGAGCAGATTGTAATCCTGGAAAATAAACCCGAGATGATGCTTGCGGAACTCGGCGAGCTGCTTCTCCTTCATCCCCGTAAACTCCTTGCCCTCAATTTCAATCGTGCCTTTGCTTACCTGGTCAATCGAGGAGAGAACGTTCAGCAGCGTCGTTTTACCTGAACCTGAGGGGCCCATAATTCCGACGAACTCGCCCTTGTCAACCTGAAGATCAATGCCCCTCAGAACTTCCTGTTTATTGAATTTGTTGCCATAGGTTTTATAGATTTTGTTAGCTTGCATGATAAGCATCTGTTCCCCACTCCTTTTCTATATTTCTATCATAAGCGGGTGGATGATCATTTTCCTGCGCTTCGCCGAACAAATGGAACAGGCATGTGACACTATTGTCACATGCCTGTCAGGCGCTGAAAGTCATTTTCCCTTGGAAAAGTCAGCGTAAATACACTCCCCTGCCCAAGCACGGAAGCAGCGTGAAGTCTGATCAGCAGCGGCTCCGCAACCTGCCGGGTCAGGTACAGCCCCATTCCGGTAGCTGCCCCCTCTTGGCGGAAGCGCGATGAGGTGAAGCCTTTATCGTAGATCCGCGGCAGATCCCTGGGATCAATCCCCTGGCCGCTGTCTTCAATCACAAGCACAACATGGCCGCCCTCTTCACGGCTCCGGATGACGATATCGGACGCTTCGCTATATTTCACAGCATTGGTCAAGAGCTGCCGAAGCATGAAGGCCAGCCATTTGCCGTCTGTCAGCACAGTCTCAGCTTCAAGCTCCACGTCGAACCCGATGCGTTTGGAGATGCACCAGGATTTCAGTGCCCGGATCTCCTTATTAAGAATAGGAGCAAGACTGACCTTCTCAATGAACAGATCATTGCGGATGAAGGGAATCCGCTTCTGATGCAGCTGCTGGTCAAGGAGATGGTGGATGCGCAGCCATTCGTACATCATCTGTCTTTGCAGGGTCTCATCCGGCAGGCGCTCTATCATGAGCTGCATAGCAGTCAGCGGAGTCTTGACCTCATGGATCCAGGCCAGCAGCTCGTCCTTCTCCGATTCCAGCAGCTGGACATTCATGGAGGATTCACGCTTGTAGCGGTCCGTCTGGGCGCTTACCGCCTCATGGACCAGCCGCTCCATCGGACTGCCCGGCTCCAGGACCGCTTGCAGCTCATAGATCTGATCCCAGGAAGCAAGGCTCTTATAGAACCGGGTCTCCCGGGAATAGCGCAGAAAGACGAAGGCCAGGCAGAGCAGCGTATTGAGGAGTACAATGTACAGGACCGGCAGCAGCGGAATGGCAGAGTCAATATAGGCCACGAATAGAATAATCAGCTGGAAGACTGCCAGCAGGAGCAGCCAGCTCCGCTTCTCAGTGAGGTATTTCCTTATCATTGTTCCGCCTCTTCTGTCGCCATATACCCTTGCCCGACCTTGGTCTCAATGTAGGTATCCAGGCCGAGCGGCTCCAGCTTCTTGCGCAGCCGGTTCACATTCACAGTCAGTGTATTATCGCTGACAAAATGCTCGTTGTCCCATAGGCTGGTGATGATCTCCTCACGCGCTACAATGGTGTTTTTGCGCTCCAGCAGGATTTTGAGAATCAGCAACTCATTCTTCGTGAGCAGCGCCGCTCCCCCGCTCCCCGTGACCGTATTCTTCACAAATTCAATCGCCGCTCCGCGCCAGGTCTTCAGCTCTGTACCCTCCATGCTGTAATTATAGACCCGGCGGAGGGTCGCCTGAATCTTGGCAATCAGCACCTCGAAGTGGAACGGCTTCTGAATGAAATCATCGGCCCCCAGCTGCATCGACATCACCATATCGCTCGGATGGTCCCGGGAGGAGAGGAAAATAATCGGCACCTTGGAGTGGCTGCGTATAATCCGGCACCAGTGGAATCCGTCGAAGCGCGGCAGCTGGATATCAATCACCACCAGTTCAGGCTTCACCTCAGTGAATTCCTGCAGGACCTTATCGAAGTCCGTAACCCCGTACACCTCATACGACCACTGGGCCAGGCGCTCCCGGATCTCCCCGAACAGCGTAATATCGTCTTCAATCAGCATAATTTTGAACACAAAGGACTCTCCTTCAGCAGGTATTTCGTTAATCCGCATATGCCCTTAATTCTACCTCAAATCACGAACTGTTCATAGAAAAGGCCGGCATTCCTCCGCAACGTATGACTCATTATGTACGTAGTTTATTAAAGGAAGGCTGGAAGATGAAGGGGGATGCTGAACCGAGCGAGGCCTATCTTAGCTCCAGACGCTTCACGGGTGCCGTACTCTTGTGGATTGGATCATTTTTTATCATCATGGGGATCTTGCTTTTGCTCTAATGGGATGACCATTTCAAGTAGTTCAAGCTGCATAATGTACTATAGTCCTTGTCACGCCGGATGTACATTCAGTAACTCTGGCATAACCATTTCCGGTCTCCTCCATTAAAATTCTTCCAAAAGCCGTAATTCAGCGGTCGAACTGGCTCATCAAAGTCCTGTTTAGGGCTTCCGGTGAGGCAGTTATTTGGCGTTCCACCCGTAAACTGAAAGGCTCACCATCCATACAATTCTCATCCGAATATAATTCCTACTTTACAAACTTCTGTTTTTAGCTTAATTTAACATTAAGTAATAACTGAATGTTGATGATGAATAATTAATATTCAATGCTTTTATTACAGAGTATAAGAGGGAGGAACAAATGAACGATTCTTTGCAAGAGACACTACTGAAGAATATCCGTTTTGCGTACAACGAGTCTATTGAGTTTATTGTTTCCATGGGAATGTTGGCCTGTGAGGATCAGCTGGCAGATCTGGCAACGGAATATAAAATCGAAATTGATGAGCTGCTCGGAACCTATTTTGAAGATGCCCGCAAGCTATTGTCACCTCATTTCACTCGTGAGCTGATGTTTTTTTTCCGTCATAACTTTTTTCACAATGCACTGGATTTCCCGTTATATGAATCTGCCTGTTCCTATCCAGAAGCGCAGACTGCCGAAGAATGGATCAACAGACTGGAGAAAAGCCCTGCTGAGCACATCGTTTCAGAGATGGTCTATGGCGTCTACCACGATAATTTGGATGCATTATTGAAGGGCAACGATTGGGAGGTCGTCAAAAAGGATCTCAATAAACTCTTAGAACTTGCTTCGGACACGCAACCTCAGCCTGAGGTGGTAGAAGCCCATGGTCCGCTGCTTGAATGCCTTGCACGTCCGCAAGAAACCAAGCTGCGTTATATACAGCTCCTGCGTCAATTCCATCAGGATGTTTTCATTCACTGGAAAGACCGGATTCAAGCAATTTCTGAACAGGCCTCACTCCGTTATGAGACACAGTTCCACAGTAACCCGGAGGTTTTTATTCGTGAACTTCATAAGAATGAGCCTGCAATCTTTGACTTTCCTGCCACCTTCCATGTCAGCTTTGTTTCACAGGTGAACAACAGCTTCTACAATTTCCATACAGAAACCGGGCAGATAGGCTGGGTCATCTTCGGCGTACACAATGACCGCGTATACGGACCCGTTGCCGACCGGGAGAAGACCGAGCTGTTCCTCAAGGTCTTCTCGGATAAACGGCGTCTGGATCTCCTGCTTCTGCTCAAACAGCGGCCGCACTATGGTAAGGAAATCGCGGCTGCGCTTGGCATTACACCTGCAGCTGTGAATTATCATGCCAACTTCCTGTTTTTCCTGGATCTTTTGGACATCGAACGGGTAGATCACCGACTGTATTATGTGCTCAGAACCGATACTTTGCGCAATCTGCTTGCCTTAACAACAAAAGTCATGCTGGATTAAGACCCAATTATTAACTGGAGGGGTTCCCCTTGGATCGGACCACTAATACCGGAGCATTACCACTAGAGAAACAGCCCGCCGCTGCCCAAAATATCTTTATCCGTTTGCTGAAGCTCGGCAAACCTTATACTGGCTGGTATATCATCCTTTGTTTTTTTGCAGCCATCACCTCACTTACAAGCGTAGGTATTGCTGAAATTCTACGGCGTATTATTAATGCAGCTACACACCATGACACTTCCGGTCTTGCAGCCGCGATGACTTTGGCCGTTGTCATTATAGTTATCGATGCTGGAGTCCACTTTCTGAATACCTATCTCTCAGGACTGCTGGAGATCAAATCCACCTCCAGGCTCCAGGTCTCCCTGCTGACAAGATTAATGAACATTCAGATGAAAGAGCTGGACCGTTATCATTCCGCCGATCTGATCAGCCGGATGAACGATTCTGCACCAGCCGCCCAGCAAGGAATTAACAGGAAGACCATCGAACTGATCAGCAATCTATTGCAAATCGCATTTCTGCTGACTTATCTTTTGTCTCTGCAGTTTGTTCTAACCCTGGGTACTATACTTATCTGTTCGCTAGTCCCGCTGGTCATGCTCCCCTTTACCTCCAGGCTTCGCAGGATGAATGAGCAGCGCCAGAGTATTGAGAGTGAACAACAGGCATTCGTTCAAGATTCGATACAGGGCGCTGAGGTCGTGCGTGCTTTCTCCCTTGCTTCCCGCCTGCTAGGGCAGTTCAACCATAGAGTCCGTCAGTTTAACACTGTTCATTTGTCAGTATCACGGGTTGAAGCCGTAGGATACAATATGCCTCTGGCTGTTACCCTCGGCGGATTGCTCTATGTTCTATCTTATGGTGGCTATCTGGTAGTCGGAGGCCGGCTTGATGTAGGGGCCGTTGCCGCTTTTCTTATCTGTTTTGAGCAAATTTCTAACCCGATATCCAAGCTTGCCAATCTATGGACTGAATTACAAGCTTCACTGGCACAAGGTAAACGCTTATTTGAGATTATGGATCTGCCCTTGGAAGGCGAGAGCCCGGCTAATACAGACGATGCAGAACAGCACTCTGAAGCATGGACTGAAGATAATCAGCCTGTAGCCGGTCAGCTGCCCCTTTTATTCCGTAATATCACCTTCGGGTACGGACAACACAACGTATTAGCCGGCCTCCATCTGCGGATTGAACCCGGAAAGGTAACTGCCTTTGCAGGTGCGAGCGGCAGCGGCAAAAGCACCATTCTTCAGCTAATGCTTGCAGCTTATGTGCCTGATGGAGGGAGCATTCATCATGGCGGCATGCCTTTACATACGATTCCACCGCATAGCTGGCGCAGACATATCGCCTACGTATCCCAGGAGCCTTATCTATTCTCCGGTACGCTATACGAGAATATTGCCTGGGGACGACCCGGGGCATCCCGTGAAGAAGTTATATCCGCTGCCAATAATGCGGGTATTCACGAGTTCATTATGGGAACTCCCCTGCAATATTAGACGATTATCGGTGAAAGGGGGCTTACTTTATCAGGAGGTGAACGTCAGAGGCTATCCATTGCCCGGGCCTTCGTCCGCGAACCGGGGCTGTTGCTGCTTGATGAGCCTACTGCTGCCCTTGACAGCCATAATGAGGAGGTTGTTCAGCAGGCTTTGCAGGTGCTGATGATGAACCGGACCACGGTGGTGATTGCTCACCGGCTGTCAACCATCAGGCATGCGGACCATATTTACTTCATGGAAGCAGGAGCGATTGCTGAACAAGGGACACATGAAGAACTGATGGCCATGCAGGGCAAGTACCACGCTATGGCCCAGGCAGGTGTCCAGACAGAGGCAATTGCCGGAGGAGGATTACAAAATGAATGCTAATTTATCTTCAACTGGGCGAATCCGGCTTCGGGAAGCGCTCAAGCGGCGGCTGCCTTATATCAAGCCATACCGGCTCGGATTTCTGACAGCTGTAGTATTGCTCACAGCCAAGCTTGCTCTGGATGTAGGGTTTGCAACGATTCAGCAGGTTTTCATTGATACTATTAACAATACCGATATGCAGTCCTTGACAAGGATAACCGTCATTTGTTCTCTGGCTTGTCTAGTGACTATCATCTGTCTTATGCTGCAGCATTACCTCCGCTTCACCGTTCACAGCCGTATGTCCTGGGATTTCCGGGCAAAGCTCTTTGACACCAGTCACCGGCTGCCCTATAGCCAGCTGCAAGCTATGCACTCCGGGGATCTGACCTCGCGTAATACTAAGGATGCGGGAACAGCCATGGGAATGATCAGTAGTCTGGTTTACGATCTGGGTTATAATCTATTGCTCTGCTTGGTAGCATTTCTCTATTTAGCCAGTATGGATGTATGGCTCGCACTGCTTGCCCTTGGCACGGGACCCGTGGTCTTTCTGTCAGGACGTTTCTTTGACCGCAGACTACGCAAGCTGTTCACGCAGATCTATGCCCAGGAAGCTCTGTTACGGGGAATTCTGCAGGAGACTACCCAAGGGATGAAGGTCGTCCGTTCATTTTCACTGGAGAATATGCTGCTGAGCAGGTATGCCACTGAACGCAGAAAGCTGAACCAGCTTCAAAAGCAAAGAACCTTGCTGAATGCCCTGCTCTGGCATTCTTCCGCTTTCATCAACAACGCTGTAATGATCAGCTGTGCTGTACTTATTGCAAGATCAGCGATGCGGGGAGAGACCACAGCAGGAGAAGTGCTTGCCTTCATCCTCCTGATGGGACGAGTTCAATGGCCGTTCGTCGAAATGTCGCAGACCTGGGGCGGGGTACAGGAATCACTCGGTGCAGCTGATCGTGTATTTGAAATTCTTGATGCTTCTTTGGAAGGTGAAGCATACAGCGACCGCTTCTCTTCCCCTGGATCAGTTACCACTACTGAGGAGAACGTATTAAGTATACAGGGGCTCTGCTATAGCTTCGCTGGGCCTCAGTCCAAGGAGAAGACCGGCTTATCAGAGATTAATCTCCAGCTGCAGCATGGCGAGACCGTCGCTGTTGTCGGACCCAGCGGCTCGGGTAAAACAACACTGGTACAATTATGCTGCGGACTGTACGAACCGCAAGCCGGCAGTATTAGCGTGTGCGGTAATGCGGTACACAGTCAATTGGAAGAGGCCCGCCGGATGATCTCCTATGTACCGCAGAACCCCTACTTGTTCTCGGGCAGTATCCGGGAGAATATTGCATTCAGCGCAGCTGAGGCAACTGACGGGGAGATACGAGAAGCCGCCCGGTTGGCAGGTGCAGATGAATTTATCATGCGCCTGCCGGAAGGCTATGACACAATGATTGGTGAACATGGCTCCTCCTTATCCGGTGGTCAAAGACAACGCCTGGCCATCGCCAGAGCATTCCTGCGAAATGCACCGCTCCTGCTGCTGGATGAAGCTACATCAGCACTTGATAATGAGTCCGAACGGCTGGTGCAGCAATCCCTCCAACGGCTAATGACAGACAGGACCACCCTCGTGATAGCCCACAGACTGTCAACGGTACGGGATGCCTCTCGGATTATAGTTCTTAACCAGGGGACAATCGCCGAGGAAGGGACACACGATGAACTGCTAGAGCAAAACGGACTCTATGCTGACCTCTACCACTTACAATTCAGCTCTACAAAAGCTGGAACCAGGGGTTCTGCACTACTTACGGAATCGCTTACTGCAGGATGACTCGGAGTCTAGCAACATTCATCATTCGGATATTGACCCATGTACCGGGGGCTCAATCGTTTCGTTGCCCCGAACATCTGTAATGATCTTGGTAGCGATTATTTTCCCGGCCTGATCCAGTCCTTCGATCTCGAACGGAACGCCCGCAGTCGCCGCTTGAAAAGCAAACCAGACCGTCCGGCCGGAAGCCGTCGTAATAAGCTTCGCTTCAGATTTGTCTGTGCCGGCTTCCTTTTGCTGAACAATGATTTGCTGAATGGCCGGGTCCAGCACCTCTCCGAATACCAGTGGAAACGGCGTGGAGACCTGCTCTATTTCAGGTACCCTCATATAATTCATAGCCGCTGAGGAAGGAGCTTCGCCTTGTCCATATCCCGCGCCCCAGACCCATTTCCATCCAAGCCAAGTTTTGCGGACATACTCTATCTGAAGATCGCCGCCTTTCTGCTGGCCTGACCGGGTAAGGAATACAAGCTCTCCCCTGCCGACCGTCTCCTTATGTACAACCGTAATGGAATCCGACTCACGGAACAACCGCACGGCTTCCTCAGGGCTACTGCCAAGCGGAATTTGAAGGGTCTCCTTCAGCCCTAAGTCTTGCGACATCCGCCGGTCAGACCAGCCGCCTGGTTTTTCATACATATATAATAAGATATAGAGTACCGCTACCGAGGCAAGAATCACTCCGGCTGCTATCCCCCATCTGCGGGTAGTTTTCATCTTTTTATACATCCCCAATCCCAAGTGTTTACGCTTACAATGGCTTCCATCTAACTATAGAATATTTCCGGTCAGATTACAAAAGTACCCCTGCAGCAAGCTGTAAACATATACATTCTTATATTTGCAAAAAGCCAGCAGACCAGGCTCCAAGTGGGCCTTCATCTGCTGGCTTATGTCATTCACATCTATACTGTATACTATATTATTTAACTTCAGTAGCTCCGGTTACTTTACCTTCAAGTACAGCTGTTGCCTTCACATCTTCGCTGGAGAAGTACAGGTTGCCGTCGATAGTAGCATCCTTGTACAGGTTGAAGCCGTTAGCTTCTACATATACATCACCTTTGATCGTACCGCCTTGAACGCGGAAGTTCTCGCTCTGTACCGTTACTTTTGGTGCGGTAAGGGTGTAAGTAGCTGTAACTTTGTGGTCGGCATCCTGTGCGTACAGGGCCAGCTTACGGTAGATTGGCTTAGCTGTATCGTTCTTGTCGTGGAATTCGCCTGCTACCACTACATCCTTGTCCACAGTCAGATCGTTCAGAACAGCAACAATCCAGGTTCCCTTGTCGCTTACTGCATTAATGAAAGAGTCTGCCTGGTTCACGATCGAAGCGGAGGTTTTTGCATCTGTCTGCTCTGTTGCCGGTGCAGTTGTCGCTGCTGCCCCTTTGTCTGCATTGTTTTTATCCGATCCACAACCCGACAACAAAGCTACCGATACGCCTGCTACTACTAATACTTTAAATAATTTCATTTTAATTCCCCCTGTTTCTTTAAGTTAATCTTATTATATATTAAAATTTAATGAATACAACGTGATAATTTTCACGAATTTGTGTCTTTTTTCACAAACATTCATATTTGCTCTTTCAAAGTATCCTCCCACTCCTCTCTAAGGAGCCCCATTCGGATAGAATCATAGAAAATTCCGTTATAGTATCGGCATCGTCTCAGCCTGGCCTCCATTGTCATGCCCAGCTTCTTTCCTGCTTTCAGCATGCGCTCATTCCCGGACCAGGTGGTGTAGCCGACACGGACTAACGGAAGGCTAGAGAATAAATGACTGATCCACAGCTTAAGAGCTCTAGTTCCGTAACCGCTGCTCCAAAAGGCAGGATCATAAATGACAATCCCCATCTCCAGCCAGTATGAAGGCTCATGCTCCCAGTAGTAGCTGACATCGCCTATAACGACGCCCTCTACTTCTATTACCCAATTCATCCCTCCTCCAATAATTTCGGCCCGCTTCCCGTAGTAAGTCTCCCATGTAATGCGTTTGTGTTCATAATATGGCGCATCCCATTTCTTCCATTCCGGGGCTTCCTCTTTATAGGCGAGCTCCCACAGCCTGGGCAGATCCTCTTCAGCTATCGGACGTATCCGCAATTCGTGATCCTGAACCATACATCTCCTCCGCTTCTGTATACCTGACGTTAACTTCTTAGCGTTTATTATATATTCTTATAATAACTGACTATTGCAAGCCGTGACTGGTAATAAATGTGTATAAACAAATTGGACTTCCCGGCGTCAGATTGAGATAATACAGGGTAACTCGTCGGGCAAGTACACAGACACTCAGATGATATATGTATATACAGAAAGGATAATCCGAATGAACCTGTCCACCCTGTCGGCCTCGCTTGCGCCGCTGAATCTGCGGAGCTGTCTGATTCAGCAGCAGGGCAGGCTGATCTTCGAACATTATAGAGATCAGCGCACGGCCGCCGAGCTGGCGAAGATCAACTCCTGCACCAAGAGCATCCTCTCCGCGCTGATCTGCATTGCCATAGACCAGGGGCTGCTGCCCGGCCCTTCGGCCCCACTCAGCGTCTTCTTCCCGCAGGTTCTGCGCGATAAGGATGCACGGAAGCCGAACATTACGCTTGAGCAGCTGCTGACCATGTCCGCAGGCTTTCGCTGGACGGAGTTCGGCGGGGCCAATTCCTTCCCGAAGATGACCCGCACCCCGCATTGGGTGAATTATGTGCTGGAGCAGCCACTCGCGGATGAACCGGGTACCCGGATGGAATACAATTCGGGAGTCTCCCAATTGCTGTCTTCGATTCTGGTACAGGCCACAGGTCAGAGCACAGCCAGCTATGCCGAACAGGTTCTCTTCGGACCGCTCGGCATCCGGGATTATGACTGGGAATCGGACCCCCAGGGCATCCATACCGGCGGCTTCGGGCTGAAGCTGCGTCCGGTAGACCTGCTGAATTTTGGACAGCTCTATTTGCAGCAGGGAGTATGGAAGAATTCGCAGATCATCACCGGCCGTTGGGCCGAACGTTCCGTACAGCCAGTCATGCACACGGAGCCTCCCCGCCATGGGGGATACGGCTGGCACTGGTGGACAGATGCCCTGTCCCGCAGCACAGAAGCCGGAGAATTCAGTTTGGTAGACTACTATTACGCCCGCGGGTACGCCGGTCAATTCGTATATGTAGTGCCGGAGCTTCAGCTTGTCGCTGTGCTGACCCAAGATAACAAGCGCGGGAAGAATAATCCTCCAGTGGATGTGTTCCGTGACTATATCGTGCCTTTATTGGGGGCTACTTAAGCCTGCTTCTGAGCTTGCTGGCTGCATACCATAATAGCAGACGCACAAATCCCCGCTGCCTGATTGCTTAAGGCCCGGGGATTCATGTGTTGACTACGCTATTCAATTTAAATCTTTCCTCCAAGTAACAAAAGCCATATCCCTGACATGGTGATTGTTCTCAATTTCATGTTTCCTTGACGCTTCCGTGTTGCCCGTTCGCTCCATTTCGGAGTATTGCTCCATGTCCTGCATATGGGGTGGATTCCCGCGTACACGATTTCACGAAAAACGTTTTCACGGACGTTTTCCCTACTGTGATAAATCGCAGTTGTACGCTTCGCTAACCTTTTTCATTGGAATCACGCTCTTTCTTCCGCAAGAACCTTCTCTTGCTTGAATAATTAGCTTCGTTCTTCTTCCAATAAAGATTTGCTCTTTGGGTTCCCGCATACCCACGATCTGCCAGAAGATGTTATCATCCACCTTCTTTATCTGCAGCCGATTCCGGCATGCTTCGCTAACGCTAGTACATCGGGGCTCTCTCCTTTCCTTCATTCATTGCTAAATTTAGGAATGAGACTATCACCTGCGGTACCACTTGTAATGCTTAATGCTCTTGTTGCAGTGGTTCCTGTGGTGATGCCTACATTATACCTGAGAAACACTCAAATTTAAACTTTCAAAAACCTGCATATCCCTGCGAAATCTGCGATATTTCTGGAGGATTGTAATTGAAATGCCCATCTCTAAAAATAGCTCTGGTTAAGGATTATTTACTCCCGATAGCTGGTTTTTTTCATGTATGCGCTATCATTTCGCCGAAAAAACATCGGCCAGACTGAAGATATTCTCTTCAGTCTGGCCAGCGTAGCTACAAGGTGAGACTATGATTTCTGTGCTTGCGATTGAACACCATGAGCAGATAAATTCCATAGAGGAGATACATAATATTAAGAATGGAGACGATCAGCACCTCATGCTCCAAGTTCTCATTACTGACCATGGCCAGTGCATCATAAATAAAATGGAATGCGATCAGCGGAACAATATTCCGGCCAGTCTCGATCAGCAAAGCGAGAAGACAACCCAACAGCAGCGCATTAATCACCTGGAGAAGCGTATGTATAAGATCATTTCCGCCAAAGGCATTAGACATATGTAGAACCCCGAAGAAGATAGAGGAGAACACAATATAGAAGAGCGGGCCTCTAGATTTCAGATAATTCCAGATCACTCCTCTAAAAATGGCTTCCTCCGTGTAACCCACCAGCAGCGTCATCATAACAATGCTGATCACATCAGGCGCTCCCAGTTCAACGTTAATCCCATTCATCAGCGGCTGGGCTACGGCAATAATGATCAGCGGGATATAGAACAGTACAGCTCTGGAAGGCTCAGCCTCCAGCTTGCGGAAGCCGAAGCTCACGAGCGAGGAATCCTTTCTTTTCATATAAACAGTCACAATAATACCCATAACCAGGTAGGCGCAGGCTTGGGCATTTCTAATCCCCATATCCCCAAACTCCATAATCGTGGCTACAGCGGAGGCAATGGATACAGCCAGGGTCAAGACTACTCCCCATACCAGCGAGTAAATGAGCGGACGTCCCTGTGCAGCAGTGTTTTTCATTTCAGATCTCCTTTATAGTAGGCTAACGTATTGCCGCTTCAGGACAATAATGGATTAATTGTATGCGATGATGCCAAATTATACGATATCTATATAATCTTCCAATGAATATTGCGGAGCTTCACTTGAACCAGCATGTAACATCAAAAAAACCGGTAAGGCCGCAAGACTGCTGCAGCTTTACCGGTTTTTTGTGCTTTGCTTATTCCCTTACAGCAGTCCTGCATTCTTCACGGCATGTTCCCAGCTTGGAAAATAATACAGCGCACTTCTCATCAGCTCGGGCTCCTGCTGCTTGATCTGCTTCTTGTTCATGTTGCCCCCACCAGATTGAAGCTGCTTGATCCTACTGATAACTTCATCCGAAGCCATTGTAATATCCAACTCTTCACCCCTTTCCGGTGTTTCTTTCCATATTTTTCACCATTACTGCCGGTTCTATACCAGCTTGCGGCACTCGGAAAGTAATCAGTGGCTAACAAGATAAGAGGCATCCAGAATCAGGGCCACCCGGCCGTTGCCCAGGATGGTCGCCCCGGACAGATGGTTCATCGTTCCCAGATACGCGCCCAGGGACTTGATGACCACCTCCTGGTTGCCGATGATCTCATCGACAGCGAATGCAGCGATCCGGTCAACAGATCTTACAATCACGAGCGGAATCGTCTTGGAATGGCGCTCTGTGCGCGGATAATGCAGCTTGTCTCTGAGCCAGGAGAGCGGAACAATCCGCCCGTGGTTGATAATCGCCTGCTCCCCTTGAACAACCTGAATCTCTTCGGGAGCGATCCGTACAATCTCGGCCACATTATACATAGGGACAATCAGCACACGCCCGGAGACCTTAACCAGCAGCCCCTTGATAATAGCCAGCGTAAGCGGCAGACGAATCGTAAACAGCGTACCTGCCCCCGGCTCAGTCTGAATATCTATGATTCCGTTGAGACGTCCAATCTGACTGCGGACAATATCCATCCCCACGCCCCGCCCTGACACTTCGCTGACTTCGGAGGCCGTGGAGAAGCCCGGCTCGAAGATCAGGCTAACCGCCTCCTGCGCGGTTAAGTATCCTGCCTGCTCTTCCGTAATGATCCCTTTTCTGAGCGCAGAGGCTGTAATCCGGGCAGCATCGATGCCTTGTCCATCATCCTCCAGACGAATCACGACCTGATTCTCCTCATGAAAAGAAGTAAGCGTAATTCTGCCCTTCGGAGCCTTGCCCTGCTGCACACGCACCTCTGGACTCTCGATGCCGTGATCAGCGCTGTTACGGATCAAGTGGATCAGCGGATCACTTAGCTCTTCAATGATCATCCGGTCCAGCTCGGTCTCGCCTCCCTGAATCTGCAGCTCAATATCCTTGCCCAGCTTCTGGGCCAGATCCCTGACCAGCCGCGGAAAACGGTTAAACAGCTGATCCATCGGCAGCATCCGGGTCTTCATGACCCCTTCCTGAAGCTCTTTGATAATTCCGCCCATATGATCCGAGATCGAGCCGATATCAGGCAGAACCTTGGCGGGATCATTACGTTGTCCATTAGCGCTCAGATCGGCCAGAGAGGTCTGCTCGATCAGCAGCTCTCCCACCAGATTCATGAGATGGTCCAGCCGCTCCACACTCACCCGGACCGTTGACTGTACCTCATGGGGTTTCCCTTTGCCCGGAGCAGAGGACGAAGCTTCAGCAGGCAACGGTTCGGCAGTAGTCTGGATGTCAGTCCCGGCAACAGGTGCAGGCACGAACGGTGTAATGATAATGCTCTCGACATCTGTCTCCCCTGCCAGCTGCTCCGATATCTGCCGGATCTCGCGCGGGGAAGCAGCGACTACAGCAAATTGGCTGTATCGGGCATCTTCATCGTCTCCAGGCGCCGCCGGGGGCGCCAAGGCAGCAGCAATTACCGGTCCGCAGACCTCTTCGATACGCTGCAAGAGGATATAATGCCGGGCCGCCTTCATCTGGCAGTCCTCTCTCAAGGTGACTGCAAGGGCCAACAGCGAGTAGCCCGCTGTGGCGGCCTCTTCCACCTGAAGCAGCTGCGCTGCATTTAAGACCGGAAGCCGGACCGGCTGAGGTTCAGCCGGCTTATTAATCAGCGCCTTGATCTCTGCCACCACAGCGGAGCAATCAGTGAAGCCCTCCCCGCTGACATACTGCGTGCGCAGCAGCTTCATCGCATCCAGCGCCCGGAAGAGTGTGTCAATCAGATTGCCGGTAATCTCCGGCTTCTTCGCCCGTACCCACTCCAGCGCATACTCCACCTCATGCGTGAGATCGCTCATCTCTCGGAAGCCCATAGTGGAAGCGGAGCCCTTGATCGTATGGGCTGCGCGGAAGATCGTCTGAATCAGCTCAGCGGTTGGAGCATGCTCCAGCGCAAGCAGGGACTGGTCGATCCGCTCTAATTGCTCGTTCAGCTCTTCTATGAATATATCGCGGTAAGCCGACAGTTCCATCATCATTGCTTGTTCCCCTTTTTACCCGCCCAATATTTCTTCGAGCTTCAGAATACCGATCAGCTGGTCATCCCGTTGCCCCACTCCGTGGAACACCGCATCGCGGCTGCGGCTTTGTCCGCCTGCCGGCGGATGAATCTCGGCGTACGTAGTCACCTTGTTCACCTTGTCTACAATCAATCCGACGAATTCCTCGCGGTAGTTGACCACAATAATTCTTGTGCTCCGGGTATATGGCTCATCGGCCATTCCCAGCAGATTGCGCAGGCTCATGACACAGACCACCTTGCCGCGCAGATTGACTACACCTTTGACTTCATTCCGGCTGAAGGGGATATCTGTAATACTGAGCATTTTGATAATCTCATGAATCTCTTCAATACGGATGGCACAGGTCTCGGCTCCTACCGCAAGCTCGATATATTGTTCCTTCTGTAAGGACGACATAGCTTCACCTTCCGTCTGTTGAATTAATGGGTCTTGAATGCAGCTGCCGATTGGGCTAGATCCTCAGACAGCAGGGCTAAGGCCTGGCAGGTTGTCGCCGTCTCCTCAGAAGCCGCTGCCGACTCCTCGCTGGAGGCCGCAATGGACTGAACCGAGTCCATCACTTCCGCAGCCTGGGCGGATTCCTCTTCGCAGGCGGCAGCAATCTCGTTGACCTTGAGTGAAGAGGTATTGACCATCTTAATAATTTGCTCGAAGGCCTGGCTGGTCATCGAAGCCTGCTCGACACTCTCAGCCACCGCCCGGACGCTCTGCTTGGTATTCTCCTGGATGACCTTGATGATCTTCGTAATCTCCTTCGTGGCATCGCTGCTGCGTTCAGCAAGCTTGCGGACCTCGTCCGCCACCACGGCGAAGCCGCGTCCCTGTTCTCCGGCACGCGCCGCTTCAATCGCTGCGTTCAGGGCCAGGAGATTGGTCTGCTCGGCGATATCGTCAATCACTTCGATGATATCCCCGATTTTGCTGGAATCGTCTTCAAGCTGCTTCATCTGGTGATTGACGCTCTGCATCCCCTGCAGTGAAGTCTCCACTACATATCCGCCTTCCCGGGCAGTCCGCACAGTATCATTGGACAGCTCCGCCGCTTCCTCGGCGCTGGAGGCTACAGAATCAATCGCCAGCGACAGCTCCTTGAACAGCTCCGTGATATTGGTCGCCGCCGCCGACTGGTTCGTGCTGGTGCTGGCAATCTCCTGGGTGCTGGCTGAGATCTGTTCGGAAGAGGCCGCAACGCTCTGAGAATTCATCACAATCCCGTTGATTAGTTCCTTCAGGTTATGAACCATCCGGTTCAGGGCTGTAGCCAACTGTCCGACTTCATCCTTAGTTGATATATCCGCTTGCTGCGTCAGATTACCGTTAGCTACTTCAGTAGCCACATGCAGCATCTGCATCAGGGGTCTGGAGATGGATCTTGCGATCAGGTAGCCAATCAAAATACTGAGGATTACCGCCGCGATGACCACTGAGATCGTAAGGGTGAATGCCGAGGAATAAGCAGACTGTGAATGGTTGTTCGTCGCCTCTGCCAGCTCAACGTTCACCTTGATCAGACCGTCCAGATTGTTCATCACGTTCTGACCCTGAACGGCCAACTGTGTGCTCACAAATGTATTGAAGGCAGCGTCATCATCCTGCTCCGCCAGCACAAGCGCTTGATCGAACAGCTGTTCAAAGCTTGCATACTCCTTATCAAAAGAGGCCAGCAGCTCAACTTCACGGGTAGTCGTCGCCAGTGGACGGTAGTTATCCACCTTCCGGGCGAGCTCCTCGCGGCCAGCTGCAATTTTTTGTTTATAATCAGCAATCTTTACCGTATCTGTTGTATTGCTAATATCACGGATATACACCCGGTTAAGCTGATAGCTAATCTGGGCGGCAGACAGATCTCTGACCGAGATCAGGTTATTGCTGTACATTTCTTTCATATTCTGATTGCTGGTGCGCAGGGATAAGACCGAATAGACTCCAAGTCCTGCCAGGATTAAAGAGACGATCAAAAAAGCGGAGACGATCTTTGTAGCTGTTTTCAAATTCCCGAACCATTTCATAGTGCTTCCCCCTGTGGTTACATCTTAGCGTCCTTCTTGCCGGCGTTAATCTTACACTCCCCCATCAGCCGGCGGGACATCATTAGCTATATTTCGACATTTTAAATCAAAAAAATTATATTCTAATTTGTGATTTTCATATTTTTTTCATAAAACTCACTGTATTCCTCCCTTTACAAATCGAAATGTTCACTATTCCGTAGTTTGATGCAGAATCCGCTTGACAGAACAAAGAAATAAGTTATAAATAAACATAATTAGCAACCGATTCAATCCAATTCTATCCACCGCGAAAAGAGGCTTGTGATGTCAGCAAAAGTACCTGTAGCCGAAAAACTGGTGTTCTCAGGCGGTCTGCTGGGCCAGAATATGCTCTACAGCTTCATGTCGATGTACATCCTGTTCTTCTATACGGATCTGCTGGGAATTCCGGCAACCACCGCCAGTGTCATTCTGGTGGCAGCAAGCATTATCGATGCTTGTCTTGATCCGGTCATGGGCATGATTACCGACAAAACCCGCTCCAGATGGGGAAAATTCCGGCCTTATCTGCTGTTCGCCCCTTGCCTGATCGCGCTGGCCACCATCCTCTGCTTCTGGGACTTCGGCGGTTCGCGGACAGTGACTCTTGTAATCGCTACCGTCTCTTACCTGTTATGGGGAATGCTGTACACGGTCTGTGACACACCGCTCTGGGCCTTGTCGTCCGTAATCTCCACCGATCCGGGGGAACGCACCTTATTCGTCACATTGGGCAAAATCGGCGGAACGCTCGGCGCAGTCGTTATCACCATCGGCGGTATCCAGCTTTTGCTCGCCTTCGGCGGTGAACGGAATACGCAGGCTTACCTGTACTCGGCCATCATTATCGGGGTCATCGCGGCGCTGTCGATTTTCTTAACCGGGATACTCACCAAGGAACGGGTCGTCCCCTCCGCTGTGAAGATTTCTTTCCGCCAGAACCTGCAAACGGTTTACAAAAACAAGCCGCTGCTCACCCTGCTCGCCTCTCTCTTGATTATCAATCTGGTGAACGGCATCCGGCAGAGCATTCAGCTCTATTACGTGGTCTATGTCTGGGGAGATGCGGGGTATGCCACACAGGTCGGGATCGCTCTGGTAGCCGGTATGCTGCTGGGGATGATCGCTACGCCGCTGCTGCTGCGCCGCTTCGCCAAGAAGAAGGTCTTCATTATCTCCTGCATTCTGGGGAGTGTAGCCTGTATTCTGCCTTATCTGCTGGGTGACCATAACGTATTGAACACCCTGGTGTTCTTCGGGGTCAGCTTCTTTTTTTCCGGCATGACGACGATTGTCAGCACCTCGATGCTGCTCGATACGATTGATTATTCGGAATGGAAGCTTGGCTTCCGGGGAGAGGGCATTGTGTTCTCGACGAACACCTTCATTACCAAGTTCAGCGGGGCGGTGTCGCGGATGATTATCGGAGCCAGTCTCGGCCTGCTCAGCTACGTGGAGAATCAGCCGGCGACTCCGCAGCTCCAGCATGGTCTCAGCTTCGTGATGTTCCTGCTGCCTGCACTCTGTTTCCTGGCCGCTATTCTGCCGATTCTGTTCTACAATATAACGGAGAAGCAGCGGGTACAGATCCTGAGCGAACTGAATCACAGCCGGTCCTTATAGTGGGGCTGGCGGGAGGATGGTAGCGGACAGAGGAGAGATGATGGCGTGGAGATGCTTTTCCTGATTGAAGCGTTCACGGTCAGGGGTGCGGCTGAGTGGAACGGACTCAGTTGCGCTTATTTCTGCCAAGAGCTACGATTGGAGCAAGCTACGGACTCTGTCCGCAGAGCAACAAAATAGGCAGTCTTTTTGTAAATAACGACTCTCCTGTCCGTAAGGAACAGGCCCGGTTGAGTAATTTCTCTTTATCCAACTTTGAGAGGGACTAACTGTACCCTTACCACAAAATAATAGGGAGGTTTTTGGATTATGGATATATCCACACTAGCGGCGTTGATGTCCCCTCCAGATCTTAGCGGGTGCCGGACGGTGTTATGTATACAGCCGCACCCGGACGATAATGAGGTAGGCATCGGCGGCACCATTGCCTCATTCGCTGAGCGGGGCTGCGAGATTCATTATCTAACCGTCACGAACGGAGATCTGGACGCGGTGGACGAGCAGTTGTCTTCCGCCGGGATCGCCGCCATCCGCGCAAGCGAGCTGGAAGCAGCCGGAAGATTGCTGGGAGCTACGGTGTTCCACCAATTGGACCATGGTGACGGAACACTGGAGCATATCCCCGCCCTCGCGGGCGAGATTGCCGAGATCATCCGGACGGTCCAGCCGGACGTGGTACTGTGTCCTGATCCTTGGCTGAGCTATGAAGCGCATTATGATCATATCGTTACCGGCAGAGCCGCAGCCCAGGCTGTCTTGTCCTCCGGGCTGCCCCTGTATCCGAGAGGCACCCTTACCCGGCCATGGCAGCCGAAGGCCATCGGCTTCTACTTCACCGCTGAGCCTAATACGGTCATCGACATCACGGACCACTTCGAGCGCAAGTTCGCGGCCATGGCCCTGCACGTCAGCCAATTCAATGAAGAACAGCTCGCCATGTACCGGTTCTATTTCGGCGAACAAGGCCGCCAGCTGGCCGAAGGCAGAGGCTTCGGGCTGGGCGAAGGTCTGAAGGTGCTGTCCCCGCTGCACCTGCACTGCTTCGTGGATGCACGGCGGATTTGAGGGCTTGGTAGGGCCGGAGAGTATGCTGGCCGGGCGTGGATTGCCGGGCCGGGGAGTGCTGAGACGTGGAGTGCCGGGACGTGGAGTGCTGAGAGGGTAGGCTAACGGAAGTTGGGCCATAGAGCGCACGCCACGCAATTCGCAGGTTCCCCTTCACTTCATCCATCAATTGGAAAAATGTATCTTAATTCAGCGATTCCCGGCATTTGCAGGTAAAGAAGTGGAAAAACAGCATCTAATTTTGTTTATTTTCCTATTTAAGCGGAATTGCGATTTATTAAGTGCCATTTTTCCAACTATCGTCCTAGCCCCCCTCATTCGTTCATCAGCAAGTGTAGAAAATCCACCAATTTTTGTTCTTGCACTACGGCTATTCTCATTTTTCTCTATTACAAAAAGAGCAGCAATCCCTCATCCATAGGGAGATTGGCTGCTCTTTTTGTCAGTCAGGAAGCTCGGACAAACGGTAGTAAGGGAGGTTCAATAGCGGCTTGAAGCCCAGCTTCTGCGCCAGTCTGTAAGAGCCCATATTCTCTTGGCGGCAGCCCCACACCGGCTCCAATCCCTGCTCCAGACAGTAATCGATTAGCTTACAGCACACGGAGAAGGCGAAATGCTTCCCACGGTGACCCGGTGCCGATTCAATCCCGATCTCCAGCTGGTCCGTTGTCCGGTAAGCCGAGAATGCGCTGGAGGCCTGCTCGCCCTCCCACAGTAAAGTGTATCCTCGGCCTGCAGCCAGGAAGCGCTCTGCGTCAAGCCAGAAATACCGGGGAATCACCGAACCCGCCTGCTCGCCGAATCCCTCTCCGTTCATCTGGACAATCTCCGCATCCTGACGGAACCATTGCGCCTTCGCACGGTAGTAGACCTCCGGGTCGAACGTAAAATTCACCCGGGTCTGTATGTACATTCTGCGTGAATCCGCCGCATCAAGCCGTGTATTATGCTCAGTAAGCATTGCTTCAATCGGCGGGTCCCAGCCCCCTGCCGGATCAGCCTGCAGCCATTCCGCTGAATGCCGGTGCCCCGTCTTGTTCGTAATATAGTCAGATAAGCTCCGGTTAAACTCCTCATTGCCGGAATCCCCATAGACCAGCGACATCCCGTATTCATGAGCCACATAGAAGGAACGGGGGCTATGTACAGAATCCACATACACACTGCCTGTCGTCTGCCCGCCCAGAACGCCTTGAGCGAACAGGGTATTGATCTTCACTTCCTTTAACAGCGGCCAGGCAAGAGCGTAATCCCGGCTATCCAGCTTCAGCATGCTTGTCTCCTCTTTTCCCATCTATATTTTTCTACTTATTATACCTTACTATGTCACGCATAGAGGAATGAATGTTATAATACACTCAATGTCATGCGAATGACTTGAATCCTGGCTCAACCTGAAAGGAAACGACCTATGATTAATACCATTCCCGAAGTGAATTTTACAGCTTCCCCTTACTATAATTCCGGCCTCAAAAATGTAGTTATTCTCGCCACCGGCGGTACGATTGCCGGCAGCGGCGAAGCCCATAAAACCTTGAATTATGAGCCCGGCGCCCTGCCCGTGCAGGATCTGCTGGATAGTGTACCGCATCTGGAACGGCTGGCGAACTGTGCCGGGGTGCAGGTTAGCAATCTGTGCAGCGCAGATATTACCAGTGAACACTGGCTTACCCTGGCAACCTACATTAACACACTTGCTCTCCGGGAGGATGTGCACGGGTTCGTCATCACCCACGGCACCGACACCCTGGATGAGACGTCCTACTTCCTGAACCTGGTGATTAAGACCGACAAGCCGGTAATCATTACCGGATCTATGCGCCCGGCTACCGCAATCAGTGCCGATGGCCCTCTGAATCTGTATCAGTCGGTAGCACTGGCAGCGAATCCTGAGGCTTTCGGCCAAGGCGTGATGGTTGTCTTTGCTGAGGGAATTTATAGCGGACGGGATGTACAAAAGGTAAACACCTTCAAGGCCAATGCCTTCGACGAGCGTGATTTCGGCTGCCTCGGATATATGCGGGACAGCCACGCCTTCTTCTACACCCGCACCCTGAAGCGGCATACTACTGCAACCCAGTTCGATGTATCTGTGATCCAGGAGCTGCCGGAGGTGTCTGTAGCTTATTTCCATGTGGATGCCAATCCTGGGATTCTGGATTATCTGGCTACGATCTCCAAGGGGATTGTCATTGCCGGAGCTGGCGGAGGGATCTACAGCAAGCCTTGGATTGACAAGGTGGGGGAGCTGAAGAACAATAACATCCCGGTAGTCCGCTGCTCGCGGATTTCCAGCGGAATTACACTTAAGGATTCCTATATTGATTTGTCTGCCAATTCCATTCCCTGCAACAGTCTCGTCCCGCAAAAAGCCAGAATTCTGCTCTCCCTCGCCCTGACGCAAACCACCGGCTACGATGAAATAGCCGCAATGTTTAACGAGTACTAAACGCTGCCCGCAGATGGCGTGAACTCAAAGGTGAACACTGCGCCGCCCTCCGGGCGGTTCCGGGCACTAAGCTCTCCGCCGCAGCGTTCCACAATAGCACGTGCGATGGCGAGTCCCAGCCCGGATTCGCCATTTTTCCCTTTGACGAACCTGTGAAACAGGCTGGGCAGAAGCTCCTCTGCAATGCCCGGACCATCGTCAGCAACCGTTAATGTAATCCTCCCTTTGCTTGTATGCACCTCTACATCAATACGCTTCCCGGCATAACGGACCGCATTGGATAACACGTTCAGCAGAGCTTGCAGGAGCTTATCCCGGTCTGCTCTTACCATCCCCCCGTGCTCCCCGGAGACTGCCAGATGCAACGAAAGCTTCCTTGCCGCCAGCAGTGGATTGACCCGCTCCACCGCCTCGCTCAGCAGCTCCTTCAGATCTGTATCCTCCGCCTGATAAATATCCTCTTCACTGTCCAGCTTCGCCAGAAGGGTCATTTCGCTGACCAGATCACGTAAGCGCCCGCTTTCACTCAGAATAATATCCAGTCCTTTGCGGACGCCTTCTCCTTCAAATACCCCATCCCTAATGCCCTCCGCATAACCGGCTATCGACATCAGCGGAGACTTCAACTCATGCGAAGCATTCTGGAAAAACTGCTTCTGCACCCGGTTGAACCGGTGCAGCTCACCGGCCATCTCGTACACTGCCCTGGCGACAGAACCGATTTCACCGCCTGCCCGGACCAGATTCACCTCGGCAAACCGGCGGTTTTTCACTTTCCCCAGCTCCTGACGCAGGCTGATCAGCGGATCAATCAGCTTCCGCGTAATGAACAGGCTGAACAGAAGCATTACTGCCGCTCCCGCAGCAAAGACAAGAATCAGCCGTTTCAAGAGCGACTGCTCGATGACCTTGATTCTGCTGACAGGCGTCAGCAGGGTGAGCTTACCTTCGGGAAGCGTGTTGACCTGCACCAGATAACGCGGATCATTGCCAGCCCATATGCTCTGCAGGCTCCCCTGCTCCATAGCTGTGACATCCACCGTTACCCCGGACTGCGCGGGCAGGGCCGGGAGATTTCCCGAGACCACATTCCCCTGCTGGTCGCTCACAATGGCCTGTACTCCGCTGGAGAGCGTAGGATATGGAGCCGTAAGCGGCTCTGTTTTTCCCAGTGTGTATTCCCCTCCTTCCGTGAATGGAGCCTGCGTCAGACTCGCGGTCAGGGAAGCGCCAAGTGTTCTTAATCCCTCTTGCTCCGTGCCAATGAAATGGTCCATCAGCACATAATGAATCATCACTCCCGTGATGGACAGGACCAGCAGCAGAGACAGCCCAAAAGCAACGTTGAGCTGATGCACCAGCTTCAGCTTTTTCATCCGCAGGTTTAGCCTTTCTGCCATTCTCTTCATTCCTGTACCTCTCTCATACGGTAGCCGTGACCCCAGACCGATTCCAGCGGCAGGCCGTCCATTTTTTTGCGGATGCGCTTGATCAGATGGTCGACAGCGCGGTCGCTGCCGAAATAATCCTCTCCCCAGACATAGCCCAGCAGCTCTTCGCGCGTAAAGGCCCGGTTCGGATTTCCCGCAAAGACCATCAGCATCAGGAACTCCTTACTGGTCAGCTCCACTTCATCTCCCCGCCAGAAGGATCTTCTCTCCTCGGGATGCAGCAGCAGACTGCCCAGCTCTATCCCTGTATGCGCAGCAGACAGAACAGCAGCAGACTGGGAGGTCTGAATACGTTCCCACCGTTTCAACTGGCGGTTAATCCGGGCTACCAGCTCACGGGGACTGAAGGGCTTGACCAGATAATCGTCGCTGACAAGCTCCAGGCCCAGGATTTTATCCACTTCATTATCCTTCGCAGAGATCATAATAATCGGTACCTCCGCTTCATCGCGGATACGCCTGCACAGCTCATAGCCGTCCATTCCCGGAAGCATAATATCGAGCACCCACATACCGGGAGGATCATTCCTCCATAACTCCCACGCCTCCTCGGCACTCCCTAGGCCAATCGTCCGGTAATTCTCCTTATTTAAATAAGCTTCTACCAGATTGCGTATATTCTCGTCATCGTCCACAACGGCAATGACCGTTTGATTGTTCATCCAGCTAACCTCCGTGATTCGTCTCTTGACCATTATAGCAAGCAGCTGAGCGGGATAGGGCGCTGCCATTGTTTTTCCACATTGCTGACCCTCTCCTGCCACAGAAGCCCGCTATAGTGAGAGCTGTAAGACAAACCACCTGAAGGAGTGTTCGTACATGAATCGTCTAATCGTGAAAAGGATGGCTCTATCCACCCTGCTGCTGTCCAGTATCGCCACCCCGGTCTTCGCGGATACGGGAATCGCTTCGCCCCCGGTACAGGGGCCCACTGCCACCATAAGCACAGCCGCCGCATCCACAACTGGCAGTAAGCTGCTCCCCTTGCTTGAACCGCAGGTTCTGGCGCTGGTGAACAGCTATGCCCCGGAAACAGCCCAGGACTGGGGGGATACGCTCAGCCGCTACCATGCATTAACCAGCACCAAAGCGCTTAGCGTGGATATCACCACGTCAATGTCTGCCGCCGCTCCATGGACAGAAAAAACCGGCATGATGGATGTGCAATTGGCCGTGCCTGGAACGTTAACAGACGAGGACCCTTTTCCTCTTGCCACTGTGTCGGAATACGGGTCAACCGGGGGCCACGTTGAGGCAGTCCTATCTGCCTCAGAAGTTGCAAACCTCACACTAACGAAACCTGACTCTCTGGAATCCGGGAAGCTTACGAATGTGGTAACCTTACATGCGGCGTATATTGACGGCTTCTTTAAAGCACAAACTACACTGGCAGAGGCTGCACAAGCCACAGATGCAGCAGCCATTAAGCAGGCACTGTCCGAACTGCTAAGACAGTATAAGGACTTTAACCACAAGCTGGAAAAAGCGAAATAAATCACTGACACCACCTTGAAATCAATAAAAGCAGACCAAGGAATTCCTCCCTGGCCTGCTTTTTCTTTTCGGATCATTAATATAGCGTAGCCGCCTACCGGCGCGGATACATCTGATAAGGGTAGAATGCCGCCGCAGGCTGTTGGGCAGCATAGGCGGGCATACTTTTGGCGGGCGGGCCCATATTCATTTCTCCGGCAGTCCCTGCTACGGCGCAGCCCGGAGGGGGTCCTAGTATAATCGATTCCTTAAGCGGAGCCACGGCCATGGCGTACTCCTCTTCATTAATACAATAAGCACGCTGGATGACCTCTGCGGGAACCGCCCGCAGGAAGTCTGAACCATACACAATATCCGGTGTCGGCGCATCGAAGACCGCCAGGAAATGGGCTTGTTCGCTCTCGGCCAGAATCCAGTGGAACCAGCCCTTCGGGAAGACAGCAATTTGTCCGGCCTTCAGATGATAGGTCATCAGCTTCTGGGTGAACGGATCGAACACGGAAGCAATTAGCTCCCCGCTAATCACGAAGATCATCTCCGTCACATTCGTGTGCCAGTGCGGCTGGACGATGAAGCCTCTGCTCATATGGGCATTGAAGAACCCGTTGCGTATTGCCGGAAGCTGTTCGCCAAAAAGCTGCGTAATATAATTGTTCGCATCCCGCTTATAATTAAGCACCTGGTTAGAATCGGCGGCAAGCTTCAGGTCCGGTGCCTGCAATACTGGATCTAGCATGATTAGTTCCTCCTCAGACTGGATTGTGGCCTTAATTTACACTGGGCATTCGTCCAGATACTGTATGCGGGAGAGGAACTCTTTGACACTAGAGACGGGTGCGGACTAAATCAGACGGGCGATACTCTCAATCTCCACGGCGGAAGCTGCGAGCTGCTGCATCGAGGCGGTAATCTCCTCTGTGGCTGCAGCCTGACGTTCGCTTTGCGCCAGACAATCTGTAAGCACCGCATCCATCTGGTTAATCTTCTGTTTGATCATCTGCAGAATGCCGGCAATATCCTTCGCCGATGAAGCACTGGACACTGACATTTTGCGGATCTCCTGGGCCACGATACCGAAGCCCCGTCCATGCTCAGCGGCATGCGCCGCTTCAATCGCTGCATTGAGTCCGAGCAGGTTGGAATTATCTGCCACCTTGCGGATGAAATCGAGAATCTCGTCCGTCTGCTGCAGATCCTCAACCACCTTCTGTCCCAGCTCCTTCAGATCCCCTACTGTATTCGCCAGATCCGAGGCCGTTCCCGCAATCTCTACCGAAGTCGAGCTGATCTCGTCAGAGGTCACTGCCAGCGCATTGGCTGCATCGCTAAGCGTTACCTGATTACTGAGGCTGATTCCGATCGTGAACACTCCTGCCACAACCCCGTTCCGGTCCCGGATAGGCATCGATGAAGATTTAAAGGGAATTCCGTAGATCTCTCTTGGAATCGTAGCACTGACTTCTTCCCCGCTCTCCAGAGCAGCCCGGATTCCCCCGCTGGGCGGTACCGGAGAACCCAGCTCAATCTTGGCTTTCAATTCCTTCCCCTGCAGATAATAAATGAACTTGTCCCGATCTGCCAGAGCAAACATTACATCCAGGGGGAAAAGCCGCTGCACCAGCGGCAAAGAAACTTCAAGCGCCTTCCGCAGCTGGTCCATTTCTGATTCCTGTTCGGATTCGTGTTCTAATTCATGTTCGGTATTCATTGCTTCAACAACTCCCTAATCCTATTTATTTATGTACCTCTCTTATCGCCCGAATCCTATTGTTCGAACAACGTGACACAGTTGCGGCCTGCCGCCTTGGACTGATACAGTGCATCGTCACCCAGCTTGTAGATATCCTCCTCTCGCAGACCATCCACAAGTACGGCGGCTACGCCAATAGAGACGGTAATCCTTCCGTATTCCGGACTTAGATCATGCTGTATCCCCAGCTCCGCAATGCTTCGTCTGATCAATTCAGCGAACACACGGGACTCTGGCGGAGTCAGTCCGGCGGTCACAATCCCGAATTCCTCGCCGCCCAGCCGGAACGCGGTTCCATTCGCCTGTTCAGCCAGTTCTTTTAGAACACCGCCTATTCTGCGCAGTACCGTATCGCCTTCATAATGCCCGTAGGTATCATTGAATTTTTTGAAATAATCAATATCCAGCATCAAGTAGGTTAAATACCGTTTGCCGGCAGCAGCCTTATCCACCTCATCCAGGAACAGCTTATTGAAGTATCTACGGTTGTAGAGCCCGGTTAATTCATCGGTGATGGAGATCCGTTCAATTAGCCCGATATACTTGCTCAGCTCTCCGTTGTTGAATTCCAGCTCCTTCGTCCGCTCGGCCACCAGTTCCTCCAGATGCTCCTTATGGCGGCGTAGCTCCTCTTCCGCCTTCTTACGCTCGGTGATATCCTTAATCGTTCCCTGAATCGCCGGCTTATCCTGATACATAATTCTGACGACCTTGTGAATAGCGATGACTTCAAGGGACTTATCCTTATGCAAAAGCCTTGTCTCATACTCTTCCGGTGCCTGCTTGCCCTCGACCCTTCTGGCATAATAATGCATCACCTTCTCCCGCTCCGGAGGGGTAATGAAATTCCCGAAGGGCTGCTCCAGCATCTCGCCCGGCTGATAGCCGAGCATCTGCTCCAGAGCCTCATTAACATAGACACACCGCATATCCTGGACCACGAATACCCCGTCCTGCAGGTTGTTGACCAGTTGGCGGTATTTCTCCTCAGAACGCTCAAGCTCATTATACAGACTGGCATTCTCAAGCGAGAAGACCATCTCTCTGGACAGCAGATTGATAATCTTCATCCGTTCCTCGGTAAATACGCCGGTCACCAGATTATTCTCCAGATAGATGATGGCAATCGTCTTATTCTGGTTAATCAGCGGCATGCAGACCACCGATTTCGGCTGCTGCCTCACAATATAAGGATCATTCACGAACGGAGTCTCGGAATAGGCATCATTGTAGATCAGGCTCTCCCGGCTCTCCTCCACCGCTCTGATGATCGCAGCAGGCAGATTGTCCAGCTGCTGCGACTCATGAATGGCCACGGAGATCCGGTCCGTGTCCGCTTTATATTCCCCTTCGACCAACAGGTTGGCCTTGGAGGTCATCAGGATGCAGCCCCGCTGCGCTCCGGCATTCTTGATCACGATCTGCATCAGCGCTTCCAGCAGGTGGTTCAGCTCAATCTCTTTGGAGATGGCCTGCGAAGCCAGAATGATGGAATTGAGGTCGATGCTCGCCGTATAGTCCGTCACCGTCCTGCCGTGCATGAACTCTTTGGTGCTGATTTTCTGGACCAGAGCGGGATAACGCTCCTTGATGAACGCGATCTTCTCCTTGGCGCCCCAGACCGAATAATAATATTCGGATTGTCTGAGCAGATAGGCGGTAAACTCATTGAAGCCCTTGTCCATATAGTACCGGGCCGCCAGCTCGTTGCTGAGTGCCTTATAGCGGATGAAGCTGCCCTGCTCGCTGGCCTCAATCGCCAGATCATAATAATAGCCTGCGCGAGTGCTGTTCCCGGAGATCCGGGCCCATTCGGCCCGCATCAGATATTCATGCTGGCGGAAGGTTCCCGGTGCATTGCTGGCCCATTTGCTTACCCGGCCGAGCTCCTTGCGCATTTTGGATCTTGCCTTCCGCTTGCCGCCTACCCCCAAACCCTTGTAAGCATAAGCCAGATTCAGGAACGTGTACAGCGCGAACTCCTCCATAAAAGCCGATCCGGCCAGCGTCCCGATGATCGGATAAGCACGCTCGATATACTCCAGCGCTTCATCATGCTTTTCATAGAGAAACAGCAGCTTCATCTTATAGATATAATAGATAGCAATTCCCGAGTAATACCTCGCTTCCTGCAATTCGTGCAGATAGACCTCTTCGCTGAAGGCTTCATTGTTAAATGAGGTACGCTCCGGCAGCTCTCCGGCAAGGCTGAGATAATACTGGCGGGCCAGCTGTGCGGTGGCAAGTGACTCCTTATATTTCGTATTCTCAATCATAGAGATCGTACGGGCACTTTCCTGAAGCAAGGCCGGGATGTCCATCGACGGATTCCAGAGATTCACATAGAAGGCAGAATGGGCTAGGTAGAGCAGATCCCCTGTCCTCAGACTGGCTTCAATCGAGGTGCCGAACCAGTCCTGGAGCGTATCCCAGGGCTCGGTCCAGGCGTGGCTGAACAGTGTGTACAGAACATGCGCCGCGCCTTTCCACTGCAGATCATTGAATTTGTCATTAATTCTGATCCCGAGACGTCCATAAGCGAAGGCCCCCCGGGTATCCCCGAAGCCGGACAACAGCATGGCATAGCCGATAAAAGCAAGTGCCGACTCCGGCGAGTTGCCGTATTTCAGCGTCAGCCCTACCTTCTTCAGCACCACCAGCCCGAACAGCGAGGTCTCCCCCGAGATAAACGCCGGCGGTATAAAGTTAACCAGCAGCCGCATCACCAGCTTCATCTCCGGGTCCTGCATCTCCGGCAGTGCAAAAATCGTCTCCGGTGTTCTCGCCCGCAGCGCGTTCTTAACGGCCAGCAGTTCCTTAAGGACTGCTGGCATCCCAACCTTGGCCGGAATCTTGATTCCGAGCGCCTTCAGCCCCCGTCTCCCCGAAGCAATAGACTCGGGCATCATACCGAGGTACATATAATGATTGGTCTGCATCTCGTAGATTTCCGCAATAGCCATCCGCTCCGTAGTCTGCTCAAGCAGTATACGGCAAGCCTGATCCCCCTGATCGATATGATGGGTGAGGTAGCTGCATTCCGCATACAGCCTGTAGATCTCCGCCGCCTGCCCCGGGTCTGTGCTCCAGATCTGCTCCGTGAGTAGCTCCATTGCCGCTTCCAGCAGCAGGAAGGCTGAATCATACCCGTAGCCTGCTTTGGCCTTATAAGCTGCCCGCAGATTCAGAGCGACGATCTCACGTGCCTCCGAGCTGTCGGTGATTAACTCCAGTCCCTGATTGATATGGGTGGCGATATCGACCAGCTTGTCCTCGGCCTCCTCCGCTCCGAGGTTCCGCAGCAGGAGCCGGCCGATGCTAAAATGAAGCCTCTTCCTGCGTTCAGGATCAAGCAGCTGATAGAAGGCCTGCTGAATCCGGTCATGGGCGAATTTCAGCCGGATGCCCACCTGGGCAGCCTCGCGGCCGGATTCAGCAAGTGTAGCCGAGAATATGGCGTACTTATGGTCGGCAGGGACGATGTATTCTTCCTGGACCGCCCGGGTAACCGCCGCAGCAATCACCTCCGGCGCTTCTTCTCCGATCAGCGTCAGCATCCCGTAATCGAACACACTGCCGGCCGCTGAGCTTAGCATCAGGATATGCCGTACCTCCTTCGGCAGATGCTGCAGCTGTCCAACCAGGAAATCGACCACACTGTCATGGACCGGCAGCGCCTCCAGTTCCTCCAGGCTCCAGCTCCATTCCCCGCTTCGCTTATCGAAATAGATAATCCCGCGCCGATGAAGATCCTTCAGCATTTCCGTCAGGAAAAAAGAATTCCCCTTGGACCGCTTATATAACCGTCCGGTGATTTCTTCAACGCGTTCCATGCTGCTATATAGTGTGTCTGCCACAAGGCTTTGTACATCTGTCTCTTGCAGCGGCTGAAGATGAATACGTCCAACCTCACGGCTCTTGCCGATCTTGGCCATGGCGGCGAACAAGGGATGACCTTCATGGATCTCATTCTGCCGGAAGGAGCAGATCACAAGCATCCGCTGCAGATGATTATCCAGCACCAGCTTCTCCACCAATTGCAGGCTGGAATAATCCGCCCACTGGATATCATCCAGGAAGAGGACCAGCGGCCGGTCCGGATGCGTCACCCCCTGCACGAACTTGGCAAAGCTCAGGAAGAACCGGTTCGTCTCCTCAGCCGGACTCAGCGGCTCCGGCTCCGGCTGGTTACCCATCCATGCGGCCAGCTCAGGGATCAATCCTGTAATCACCCCGCCGTTCCCGCCAAGCAACCGGGTCAGCGAGCGGCTGATCTCACGCTTATACTCCTCATCGGGGCTCGCCAGGAGCTGGCCGACCAGCCTGCGGAAGGCCTGAATGAGCGCACTGTACGGAATGTTCTTGTTGTACTGGTCGAACTTCCCTTCCGCGAACAGCCCCTTCTCCCGGCTGATCGTCCGGTGCAGCTCATGGACCAGTGCTGTTTTGCCTGCACCTGCATCACCGGAGACCAGCATGACCTGTGAACTCCCGCTCACGCTGCTGCGGAAGGCCGCTTCCAGAGAGGACAGCTCCTCCTGTCTGCCCACTATCTTTTGCGGAATGCGGAAGGTGTTCAGGAGGTCCTCCATTCCAATAATGAAATCCCCCTGCCCGGCCAGGCATTTCTTCAGATCGGCCTTGATGCCGTGAGCGCTGCGGTACCGGTCTTCCGAAGACTTCTCCATCAGCTTCATTATGACGGCCGATAAGCTCCTGCTAACCCTGCCATTGGTTGCATGATAAGGGGAGACCGCTTCCTTCGCAATGATGGAATAGATCTGCTCCAGCATCTCTGACGATGGATACGGCATAAGGCCGGTCATCATCTCGTACAGGACCACACCCAGTGAATAGTAGTCGCTCCGGTAATCAATATTCCGGTTCATCCGGCCGGTCTGTTCGGGTGAGATATACGGCAGACTGCCCTCCAGCACGCCGCTGTTCTGGAAATCCCGCCTCTCCTTGGACAGCTTCACCGCAAGGTCGAAATCAATCACCTGCACAATATCCCGCTCCCGGTTCCAGATGATATTCGACGGCTTGATATCCTTGTGGATCACGTTCTGCTCATGAATGGAGCCCAGAATATCCGCAACCTTGACCGCCAGCTTCAGTAAGGCCTCCTCCTCCGGCTGCTCTTCCGCCAGAATCCGCTTCAGCGAACGTCCGGCTATATCCTCAAGGACCATGACGTACAGGCCGTTCTGCTCTTCAAGCCTCAGGGGACGGATAACCCCTTCGGTGCTGGCGCTAAGCTCTGTGAGCAGCTTAAATTCCTGCTTGAAGCGCATCACCGCTTCGGTGCCGGCAAACTCCGATTTTAACACCTTGAGAATGACCGTTTCGGCAGAGGTAGCCTCGGTGCACCGGTACACGGCTTTTATAGGATTATCTGAAATGGTCTCCAGGACCTGATAATGGTCATTAGCAATCATTGTACTCCACCTTTAGCCTTGTTCTCCCGTAACCTCAATATCGGCATCGAATTTAAATACATAGGCAGCAATCAGCCAGATAATCCAGCAGTTCAGCCCGAAGAACAGATAACCGAAATAGCCCAGAACCGGCATCTCGGAGAAAATATGGAATTTATCCAGATAAGGCACTGAGTATTTCCAGTAATTCGGATTGGTAGGGGCATCGTCATGGAACCACTCACTGCCGAAGTTCCAGAACTCCCAGAAGAAGCCGTTGAACACCGTAGCCAGCCCCACCAGAATGACCTTGGACCAGTCTCCGTTCTTCACCGGGGTGAAGGGAGTCCAGTAACCGGCAAGCGCCATCGCTGCGGACAGCATCGGAACCAGCGCAACCCACAGCACCCAGAACAGCAGGTACGGATAATAGCCCATGCCGAAGGCCAGGATCAGCCCGAGAATATAATAGATGATCAGCCATGAGCGTGATACGTTTAGCTTAGGCCCATGACTATAACGGTTGCGGAACAGACGGAAGGTCTTGAGGAGTAAGTACCATTCGAAGATAGCCGGAAGAACGGTGGTGTAGGATAAGGAGAACCAGAACACATTGCCGAAGTTAGAGAACACTTCATTATTAGGATAATACCAATTCTCCAGCACGAAGAAATTCAGGTATTCAAAAGCAAACCAGCTGAAGCAGGACACCACCGCGAGCAGCTGCATCACACGGGGCTTGCGCGAGATGATTGAGGCTCCGTGATTTCTCCGGTAGACCAGCCCGTCCAGAATCAGAATAAAGGACCACCAGAGAGGAACAAACGTGTAATGCTCCAGCGAGATAAACAGCTTCACCCGGGCCCACATCAGGAACCAGCTAAGTGCAAGCACCGGCAGGCTCCACCAGAACCAGACAGGAAAAGGGGTGGACGCCTCCAACTTTCGGGGTGCCTCCTCTGTCTTCTTGAAGCCGAACCAGCCGGGGAATACCAGGACCAGTGTGATAATCAGGGCCACGACGCAGGCAAGAAAGAAATACAGCAGGCTGAATCCGGGGTCTGCTTCGACCTTCTGGGCCGGGAAATCCCCGTACCCCGGAGGCATCCCCTTCCATTTCGCCAGACTTCCAAGTAACGGGAGCAGAAAGATCAGTCCGAAGGTAACGATCAAGAATACTGTCTTTTTCCATGTTTTCATTGCGCAAAACCCCGCTTATGTATGTAGTTGAAAGTCGAATTTTGTTGATAATCGCTAATATTCGATAAGACTCCAGTTTATTCCTGCTGGCCGCACACAAAAAAATGCCCCACCGTCCACTTCCCGGACGTATGGGGCATTTGTACGGGGCAACAGAACCCATTATCCCTTCAAATCCAGCTTCATGCTCAATGAACGTATCCCGTGTTCCTCTTCCTCTTCACCAAGCGATACGAATCCCTGAGAGGCATAGAAGCCAGTAGAATTCGGGGAAGAGTTCACCGTGATCTGCGTGCTCCCTCCCGCTCTCATCCGGTCAACCGCATGCCGCAGCAGCGTCTTGCCGATTCCGGTTCCCTTATAGGCATTCTTCACGAACAGCAAAGAGATATGCTGATGATTGCGCAGCTCTATGATCCCTGTAACCTCTTGCCCGCTAAGCGCGATATAGATCTCATGATCCTCCTGCATCCGCCTGACAATGGCGGCAAGCTCAATATACCTGTAGAATTCAATAACACCCTGCGCCGAATAATTGGCGGCAATATGTATATCAAACGCCTCCCGGATCAAGGGAGTGATCAGCTTCTCCTCACCCGGCAGCAACTGTCTGATCCCTGTCATATGGCATTTCTCCTTTAGTGTGACTGACCAGCGACAACTCTATAATAATAGCATAATTCAGGGAAATTTGCCCAATAATAGTTGCATGTAATCCGCGCAAGAGCTGGACCGGCATAGCCTACCCCGAATATTTGTGAAAAGACAGGCACATGATACAATGAGACCGTAACGGCGTACCTGCCTTAATTTCACACAAGAGGAGTGACAGATGTGGCAATCAATGTGTACCTGAATTTCAATGGCAATACCCGGGAGGCTGTAGAATATTACGCGGAAGTGTTCGGAACCGAACCTCCGCATATCATGACTTTCGGCGAGGCTCCGCCCGATCCGTCCCATCCTGTACCGGAAGCAGCCAAACACCTCGTCATGCACGCCAATCTGATGATTGCCGGCAGCCCGGTCATGTTCTCTGACGTATTCCCCGGCATGCCGTACACAGAAGGGAATAATATCAGCCTGACGGTGACGGATACTGATGAAGAGAAGATTCGGCTCTGGTTCGACAAGCTGAAGGAAGGCGGAACTGTGCACATGGAGCTGCAGGAGACCTTCTGGAGCAAGGCCTACGGGAACCTGAAGGACAAATTCGGCATCCACTGGCAGCTCAGTCATGACAACGGCCAGAACGGCTGACTGTATTAGGAAGTTTCCTTTTCACAAAAACGCTCAGGATATGGCGGCTCTTCCCCTGGAAGGACGGCATATCCTTTTTTGTATGGCCTCATAACTGCAGCCCAAACGTAACATTTCAAAGTTGTAACCTGATTTTTAATGCGCTTACATCCTGTTCTATGTTTTAATTGTAATAACGTTATGTATTTCATCCTACTGTAAAGGAGACTAACTTATGGAAATATCCTCATTTTTGCTGCCCAAGGATCAGGTGGCATTCATCACCTCCTCGATCTCTATGCGGGAAGCGCTGGATCAGCTGGAGAATCATTATTATTCGGCCATTCCGATTATTGACGATGCCGGTAAATATGTTGGGACCTTGTCGGAGGGCGATCTGCTATGGAAGCTGAAGAACACCGATGGTCTGAGCTTCGCGAATATGAACGAGGTGACCGTTGGCTCCATTCAGCGTCATGTGCATAACGAGAGCGTAGAGATCCACGCGCAGATGGAGGATATGCTGACCCTGGCAGCGGACCAGAACTTCGTCCCGGTAGTGGACGACAGCGGAATCTTCCTCGGCATCATCCGCCGCAAGGATATCATCGAGTATTACACACGGAATATTACAGATTAGCTCAGCTGCAGATACAGCAAAGGCAGGACTGTCCTCCATGGACGGCCCTGCCTTTGCTGTATGATTCGGGTCTTTAACCCCTTAGTGCTCTATAGCTCTGTCAAAATAATCGTGCCCTGCGGGGTGACCGCAAGCGTGTGCTCATACTGGGCCGACAGACCTCCGTCAATAGTGCGCGCGGTCCACCCGTCTGCATCCACCTTGGTCCGGTAGCTGCCGGTATTCAGCATAGGCTCAATGGTGAACACCATGCCTTCCTTGATCCGCGGGTCTTTGCCGGCCGGGCCGTAATGAGGCACTTCAGGTGCTTCGTGCATCTCAGAGCCAATCCCGTGACCGATGAAATCCCGGACGACGGAATAGCCGTTAGATTCGGCATATACCTGAATAGCATGCGCTACGTCGCCTATGCGGTTGCCGGCTACGGCCTGCTCGATACCTTTGAACAGAGATTCCTTAGTCGTTGCCAGCAGCTTCTCCGCCTGCTCACTAATTGTACCCACTCCGTAGGACCAGGCCGAATCCGCCAGCCAGCCGTTCAGGTTGACTACCATATCAATCGTTACAATATCTCCATCCTTCAGCTCCTCATGCTTAGGGAAGCCATGACAGATGACATCATTTACAGATGCGCAGGTGGCATATGGATAACCGTGATAGCCCTTCTGTTCCGGGGTTGCGCCATGCGAGAGCATGAACTTCTCGGCAAACTGGTCGATCTCCCAGGTGGTTATTCCCGGCTTAATCAACTTGGCAATCTCCCGGTGGCATTCCGCCAGAATTATGCCGGCTGCCCGCATCTTCTCGATTTCTTCCATCGTCTTCATAATGATCATTCAATTCGCCTCTTCTGTACAGAATCCATTACTCACTATATATAATGGCTCTTGGTTATAATGGTGTATTGCTACTCTATATTATGTAAGAAAACTTCCGAAAATCCAAATAAACAAACAAAATAAACCTGTCTTCCGCAAAAACACCAGAAAACAGGCTCATAACTAACCTTCTTATGATGGCTATTCCGTACAAGTTACTGGTAGATATTGCATATGCAAGCCGCCGGACGTCCGCTGTTAGTCGTGGAAATTGAGCCCCGAAGTAACCGCCTTGACATATCCGCTGCGGATCACATAATCGCCGAAGTGCTCACCGGCATTGCGCTCTCTTGCGTAGCTGTGAATAATCGGCTCCAGGGTGTCCAGAATCTCCCGCTCGTCAATGTTCTCCTTGTACAGCTTGTTCAGCCGGTCTCCGGTAAACCCTGCACCCAGGTACATATTATATCTGCCCGGACCTTTTCCGATAAAAGCAATCTCGCCCAGCGCCGGTCTGGCACAGCCGTTAGGGCAGCCGGTCATACGGATGATAATCTCTTCATTACGCAGCCCGGCTTCATCGATAATAACCTCCAGCTTATCCAGCAGGTGCGGCAGATAACGCTCCGCCTCAGCCATAGCCAGTCCGCAGGTCGGCAAGGCTACACAAGACAACGCACTTCTGCGCAGTGCAGAATGATGGGCACCATCCGTCAGACCGTATTGCTTGGCAAGCTCAGTGATCTTGCGCTTCTTCGCCTGGGTCACTCCGCCGATAATCAGATTCTGGTTCGGAGTCAGCCGGAAGTCTCCGCTGTGAATCTTGGCAATCTCGCGCAGGCCGGTCATCAGCGGGTAGCCCTCCTGATCCTGAATCCGTCCGCTCTGGATATAGAGCGTCAGGTTCCATTTGCCGTCCATCCCCTTCACCCAGCCATAGCGGTCGCCATTATGATCGAAATGATAGTCGCGCGCGGGCTCCAGCGTCCAGCCCAGCCGTTCGTGAAGCTCTCCCTTGAACCAGTCCAGTCCATGCCGGTCGATCGTATACTTGAAGCGGGCATTCTTGCGCACCGAACGGTTGCCGTAATCACGCTGGATCGTAACAGTCTTCTCCGCCAGATCAATCATCTGCTCCGGACGGCAGAAGCCGATGATTCGGCCCAATTGGGGATACGTATTCGTATCACCGTGTGTCATTCCCATGCCGCCGCCGACGGAGACGTTGAAGCCAGCCAGCTTGCCGTCCTCCAGAATGGCGATGAAGCCCAGATCCTGGGAGAAGACATCTACATCATTGGACGGAGGCACCGCCAGCCCAATCTTGAATTTGCGGGGCAGATAGACTGGGCCGTAGATCGGCTCAACCACCTTGCTGTCTACGACCTTTTCGCCATCCAGCCAGATCTCATGATACGCGCGGGTACGCGGGGCAAGATGATCGCTGATTTTGTTGGCCCACTCTTGAACCTCGGCATGTACCTCCGACTGATACGGGTTCGGACCGCTCATCACATTACGATTAACGTCTCCGCAGGCTGCAAGCGTGGTCATCAGGGTGTCGTTGATCGTTCTGATCGTCTTCTTAAGGTTCCATTTCAATACCCCATGCATCTGAAAAGCCTGCCGCGTCGTCAGGCGCAGTGTCCCGTTGCCGTATTTATGGGCCAGCTCATCCATGACAAGCCACTGTGCAGCAGACGCCACACCGCCGGGCGCTACTACCCGCAGCATGAACTGGAACGCCGGCTCGAGCTTGGAGCGTTCCCGCTCACTGCGCAGATCCCGGTCATCCTGCATGTAGCTGCCGTGGAATTTCAGCAGCCGGTTGTCATCCTCCGGCAGACCTCCTGTAATCGGATTGCTAAGGGTCTCGACAAGCGCCCCGCGCAGATAATTGCTCTCCAGCTTAATATGTTCAACATCACTCGGCGGTCCGCCAATCGGCTTCACCGCTGGTTCATTGTCTGCCATTGCTGATTCTCCCCTCTTTCGCTTAAATCCCGCTTAATAGACATCCCGCTGGTAACGCTGCTCCTGCTGCAGGGTCTCCAGATAGGCGGCAGCCGCTTCCGGGCTTAGTCCGCCTTCCTCCTGGATCACTGTAAGCAGTGCGGAATGCACATCATGGGCCATATGCTTCTCATCGCCGCACACGTAGACATGCGCCCCTTCCTGCAGCCAGCGGTACAGCTCCTTGCTCTGCTCCAGGATACGGTGCTGTACATACACCTTCTCCTCAGTGTCGCGTGAGAAGGCCACATCCAGCCTGCTGAGGACACCGTCCTTCAGCATCCGCTGCCAATCCGTCTGGTAGAGGAAGTCTGTAACGAAATGACGGTCTCCATAGAACAGCCAGCTTGGACCCTCAGCGCCCTGCTCCTCACGCTCCTCCAGGAAGGAACGGAACGGGGCAACGCCTGTGCCCGGACCGATCATAATTACCGGTACACTCGAATCAGCGGGCAGCTTGAAGTTCGGATTGTTCTGGATATATACCGGCAAGGTGGCACCCGGCTGTACACGCTCAGCACAGTGTACCGAGCAGACGCCGTATCGTTCACGGCCATGTGACTCATAACGCACAGCCCGCACCGTGAAGTGTACTTCATCCGGGTTGGCATTGTAGCTGCTGGCAATGGAATACAAGCGGGCCGGAAGCTTGCGCAGGATAGTCACGAAGGTGTTGGCCGGAGCATTCCAAGGTCCATAGTCTTGAATAAGATCCAGAAGATCCCGGCCCTGGATATACTCTTTGAGCTCCTGCTGCCGCTCAGGGGCCAGCAATTCCTTAAGGGCAGGTGCAGAGGTAAGCCCGGCAGCCTGCTCCAGGAGCGGCTTCGTCAGCACCGTAATTTCGTAATGCCGCAGCAGCGCCTCCTGCAGCGTGCCTTCTTCCCCTTTCTTGTTCAGCGGAACACGTTCATCCGCATTCCAGTCCATAGCGGCAATGATATCTGCTACCAGCTGCGGGTGATTCTCGGGATAGACGCCAAGAGAATCCCCAGGCTCGAAGGTAATATTCGATCCGGCAAGCGACAGCTCCAGATGGCGGGTCTCGCGGTCTGAGCCGCGGCCGTTCAGATTAAGATTCTCCAGTACTTCAGCATGGAAAGGATGATTTCGGGAATATTCGGATTCCAGCGACTCTGCGCTCTCCGCAGCCTGAACCGCTGCATCCGCAATTCCTGCAGTATTCTGCGGGCCGTTAAGCGCGCTGATGACCTGGCCGAACCACTCGGCCACAGGCTCATCGTAATCGAGGTCGCAATCTACACGCGGGCTTAACCGCTGTGCGCCCAGCTCCTCCAGCTTCTGATCGAAGTCTTTCCCGGTCTGGCAGAAGAATTCATAGGAGGTATCGCCAAGCGCGAGTACCGAGAAGCGTAAGCCTGGGAGCTGCGGCGCTCTTTTGCTGTAGAGGAATTCATGGAAGGCACGGGCATTATCCGGCGGTTCCCCCTCGCCATGGGTGCTGACCAGCAGCAGCAGGTTCTCTGTCTTCTTCAATCCATTCGGCTTGAAGCTGTTCATTGCCGACACCGTGACCTTGAAGCCTTGCTCCTCCAGCTTGCGGGAGAGGCTCACCGCGAGCCGCTGGCAGTTGCCGGTCTGGGAGCCGAACAATACGGTCACTTCACGCGAGCTTTGCGCCGCAGCGGCTGTTGGCGACTCTACTGCTGCTGATGGAGCAGCGGGAGATACGGCCTGGACGCTTGATCCCTGATTGTCCTGCAGCGACACGGCAGATAAATACCCGCTCAACCATACCTGCTGTGAAGGTGTCAGCGTGGGCAGCAGCTGGTTCAGCAGCTCTGCCTGGTTCTCATTAAAAGGACTGTTCGTAACTTGTAGTTGCAACAATATCGACCTCTCCTTAGCGTGCAATCTTCTTTCCTCTTAATATCATGAACTCAGGCTAACACAATACCGGCAAACGATCAACGAATCTTATAACAGCCATCATGTTCTTAAAAAGGTAAATACTTGCACAAAATGCATAAAACCCGGCTAAATCATAGTAAAACGCTCTGATTTAGCCGGGTTCATTAGTTATTATGATAAGTTGCATTAGATAAAATGATAGACCGGAATGCTTATGAGGCTGGAAATTATAACGGTCTGCGGGCTGCAGGATGCCTGAAACGGTCCACAAGCAGGTACACCAGGATCAGCAGGCCTCCGGCATTGATCGCCAGATCAGCCAGATTCATAATCCCGCCCCGGTCCCCGAAGACCAGGAAATCTGTTACCTGATGATAGAGTACGCGGTCGATGGCATTGCCGATAGCCCCGCCTACCAGGAAGCCGCTGGCTGCTTCGAGCAAGGGGCCGCGGATTTTGCCCTGACGCCGGTAATAGAAGATGGCTGCTACAAAAATCACGGCAACAATCGCAAAATACTTCCCGTATCCCTGGAATGAGCTGAAGGCCGCGCCGCTGTTCTCATAGTATTCAAACCGCAAATGCGATGTCCAGGAGGGAAGAATCTCCCCAAGCTCCATATGGGTGCGCACTATCCATTTCGTGGCCTGATCAAGCATTAGGACGAGGACAGCTATCAGATAAAAAAGCATCGGCAGTTCCCCTATCTTCTCTAGTTGTTCAACTGACAGAATCAGTCTACCACATTCATCTGGATACTTACAAAAATATAGCCGGACAATCCCTTCAGGGACAGTCCGGCTGTTATTAGGCAGATCAAGGGTAGGATATCCCTTAGATATACGATGAACACATGTGGGCTTAGTTTAACAGGCGGTAGGCCTTAGCTTACCAGGCGTAGGCTTCCGGTGCCGGCTTGCCCGGTCCGGGGAAGATCTCGTCCAGCTTCTTCAGCACGGCCTCATCCAGCGTAATCTCAGTCACACGCAGCGAGTCCTCGAACTGCTCCATCGTACGCGGCCCGATAATGGGTGCGGTCACAGCCGGATTCGCCAGTACCCAGGCCAGAGCAACCTGATCCTCATGCTCGCCCAGCTCCTTGCAGAGTGCAGAGAACTGCTCCAGCTGACTGCGGTGCTGCTCCAGCTTGGCTGAACGGGCGCTTCGCACCCCGGTCTTGGCGAGTGCATTACGTCCCAGCAGGCCCCCGGCCAGCGGACTCCACGGAATGACTCCCAGGCCAAGCTCCTGTGAGGCTGGCAGCACTTCAAGCTCCGGCGTCCGTTCCAGCAGGTTGTAGAGATGCTGCTCAGAGACAAGGCCGAGGAAATGGCGCTCCTTCGCCTTAGCCTGGGCAGCAGCAATATGCCAGCCTGCGAAATTGCTGGACCCGATATAGTCTGCTTTCCCTTGGGACACGAGGATCTCGAATGCTCCCCACAGCTCGTCCCACGATACGTTCCGGTCGATATGATGCATCTGATATAATTCAATATGATCGGTCTGCAGGCGCCGCAGTGAGCCTTCAAAATGCCGTCTGATCTTGTAAGCGGACAAGCCTGAACCGGAATTGGGACCGTCCTGCTCGTCGAACATGTCATTGTAGACCTTGGTGGCCAGCACTACCTTCTCGCGCCGTCCGCCACCCTGCTGAAACCAGCGTCCGATAATTTCCTCCGTCCAGCCCCGCCGGTCCTGACCGCCGTACACATTCGCTGTATCGAAGAAATTAATTCCCGCATCGAGGGCCGCATCCATAATTCGGAAGGCTTCCTTCTCCTCTGTCTCCGGCCC
Source organism: Paenibacillus sp. FSL H8-0048 (assembly GCF_038002825.1). Taxonomy (NCBI): domain Bacteria; kingdom Bacillati; phylum Bacillota; class Bacilli; order Caryophanales; family Paenibacillaceae; genus Paenibacillus; species Paenibacillus sp. FSL H8-0048. Next base: position 62,933 of record NZ_JBBODF010000002.1, read on the forward strand.
GAAATTCATCGTCCCCAGACACAACTGGCTCACCTTCAACCCCGATTTACCCAAATAACTGTACTTCACCGCAATTCCTCCCTTTCACTCCTGCTAGATTGGCTGCTTCATATTCACTATAACCCTTAGAGCCTACTCTAAAGCAAGTATTGCTGGGATACTTAAGATTAGAGTTCAAAGCTTAGTCTTCGCTGCGGTGAACATTTGGCCCTCCAGCCGCTGCCCAGTTTGGAGCATAATGTATGCTGTTTTCCACATACATTTGGACCACGCGCCCCCACCGAGCGCATTGTAATCGGTTTTTCGATTACATTCGGCCTACGCGCCTCCACCCGGCCCAGTGTAATCGGTTTTCCGATTACATTTCCGTCCACGCCCCCCCACCCGGCACATTGTGTTCGGTTTTTAGTATACATTCGGCCCGCACACCCTAACCCAGCAAATTGTGTTCGGTTTTTCGCATACATTTGGCCCCGTCTCCTCGTTCTCTCCCCATCATCCCATTCCCTCACCCGAGAGAACCCCCCAGCATACAAAAAAACAAGCCTCCCGAAAGAGACTTGTTCCGCACTAACTATAATCCATCATATTATTGCATTAGCCATATAATCACGAAGCACTACTCAGCAACCACTCGATACCCACTCTAACTCTCATCAAGCGCCGAACCATGCCCGGCCTCACCGTTATCCGGGAACAGCACCTCGCCAGTCTTCAGCTGAATGTCCACAATCTCCTGAAGCGTACCCGACAGCTCGCCTGGCGGATAAGGCTTGGTCAGATATTTCTGCACGTTATCCATCATGCTCTTATCGTCCTTATCCAGCGCCGAGGAGATGACGATCGGCACCTTCTCGGTCCGGGGATCGTCCTTGAGCATGCGGATCAGATCCCAGCCGTCCAGCTCATCGCCCAGCATCAGATCCACAATGATCGCTACGAAGGGCGTTTTGACGGCCTGGTCAAAAGCTTTTTGCGGATGATAGTGATGGGTGACCCGGAAGCCCTTGCCCTTCAGCTCCTCCGAGAGCAGCAGCGACAGGCTGTAATCATCCTCCACAATCATCACATTCGGCTTCTGCTCCTTGCCCGCGTTCCATCTGTGGGAGGACTCCTCCTCCGGTTGGCCGGTCTCGGCCTGAATCACCGGAAGACGGAACCATACTGTCGAGCCCACGCCTTCAACCGATTCAATCCCGATTGTTCCCTTCTGCTTCTCAATGATCTCCTTGCAGATCGCCAGCCCCAGTCCCGTACCGCCAATCCGCTTGGATGCACTGTTGTCCACTCTGCGGAATTTCTGGAACAGCTGCCCGATCTGATTCTTCGGAATCCCGAGTCCATGGTCCTGAATCCTCACCATAATGCTGCCCGGTTCGTTATGAAGCATGACCTTCACTTCACTTGCACCCGGCGAGAACTTGATCGCATTGCTCAGCAGGTTGGTCAGCACCTGGATAATTTTATCCTTGTCTACCTCAACCTCGGGATTCAGCGCCTCGTCCTCCAGCAGAATATGATGGGTACCGCTCAGCTTGTACTGATCTATGACACTCAGAACTGTCTCACTAAGATTGACCTTCTCCACATTGTACAGCTGTGTGCCTGACTCCATCCGCTGCAGGTCCAGGAAGTCGTTAATCAGCTCCGTCAGACGCTTGGCTTCCTTATGAATCGTCTCCAGATATTTCAGCTGCTTCTCCGGCTTCATCGTTTTGGACAGCAGCAGCTCTGTGAAGCCCAGTACACTCGACAGCGGCGTCCGCAGCTCATGGCTGACGGTGCTGACCAGCTCCGACTTCATCAGATCCAGCTCATACTCGCGTGTAATATCCCGGTGAACGAACAGCGTTCCCACCCGGACCTCCCGGCGGAAGACCGGTATGGCATAGGCATCCACATGCTTCATGTCTTCCTTGCCGATAGAATACTTCATCGTACTGGAATCCACAGTATGCTCAGACATCGCCTTTTGGTAAAAGCGTTCCAGCTCTTCCGATTCATTCACCCGGGAGGTGAAATGCTCCATCCAGCCCTCCTTGGGAATCAGCATGCCTTCCGTCCAGTCCTCATAGCTGAACAATTGGCTCAGCGCCTTGTTGATGTGCTGAATGACACCGTCCGTGCTGACAAACTGGATGCCCTCATTGACGTTGTTGACAATATCCTGATTCAGCTTGCGGCCATTCTCAATCTCCTCGTACATGAACAGGCGTTCGATAGCCAGGGCGACCCGGTTCATTATCCCCTGAATCTCACTGGTCTCTTCCTCTGTGAACGGATGCCCGATGCGGGTTCCGCAGAAGACCGCCAGAATCTCATCCTCCGCATTTACCACGGTTGTATAGTAGTCGTAACAATACACCTCGTTGGCGGAAATCCCCTGCTCTCTGACCGAGCCCACCCGCTTCACCACATACGACTTTTCCACACTAAGGCGGTACAGAATCTCCTTGCTGCCCTCACCGATGTACCGCTCCACATTCTCCGGCGGAACCCCCTTGACCACCGCTATCTTGTCCTTGACCAGCAGGAAAAGACTGGAGTCGAACGAGAACAGGCGGTTCATGAACTTGTTGAACTTGTCGGCGAATTCATGCTTGTCGAGCGTATAGGTAATTTCATGATTCAGCTGATTGTTAAGCTCCAGCATCATAGACGTCTGCTCCGTGCTTTTCAGCGTCTCCGCCAGCTCCTGCTGCACATTCTTCATCGAGGTAATGTTATTGGCAATCAGGATATACTGGTAAATCTGGCCTTCATCGTTTAAGTAAGGCATGATTGTCAGCTGCAGCCAGAGCGGCGAGCCTTCCTTCGCCGCAAGTTTTGTCTCTCCGCTCCACACTCCGCCGGTCGACAGCTTGCGGATCATCTGATCCACCTGGGTATCCGAAATATTATGCAGCTCAAACAACCGGTAGGTGTATCCGATAATCTCTGAGTTCTTGTACCCTGTGTAGACGCTCAGATTATCGTTCGCGTAAGTGAACACGCCTTTGTTCGACAGAATGCCGACGGCAGAGGTCTGATTCAGTGCCTTCATCATACTCTCGATTTCACTGAGTGACCGCTCCAGCCTGTACTGCTGGTCCTGCAGCTCGTCCTGCTGGGCGTGCAGCTCTTCATTCTGCATCATCAGCTCTTCCTCTTTGTCCTGGATGCTATGGGCCATATTCAGGAAGGCGTCATAGAGCCGCCCGATTTCATCCTGCTTATGCAGCTTACCAAGCAGAACCGCATCACCGGCCGCCAGCGAATTCGTTGCTTCCTCCAGCTTCACAATCGGATCGATGATAATTTTGAGCATCTGCCAGATCAGCAGGGTGAAGAACAGCAGCAGCAAGGTACTAAGCAGAAAAGCCACGAACGTGAATGCATCCGCCTGCCTGATAGAACGGGAGTTCAGCTCATTCAGCAGCGCATCCGAATTGGCTTTGAATTGCTTGGTATAGCCCAGGTATTCGTTCACAGCCTTGGTGCTGCCGCTCTGGGACAAGTTCCGGATTCCCTCGTAATCATTATTTTTCACCAGACGCATCACTTCGGGCAAGGTCTGGCTTTTGTACTGTTCATAGAACACCTTAAGGTCATCTCTGTACCGGACTTCTTCAGGCGACAGCTTCAGGGAGGAATACTGCTCCAGAATGCCGTCAAGCCCCTTAACCGCAGCGTTCAGCAGCGCAAGCTCATTCTCGCTCTGGGTAGCCACATAACCTCTTGCCCGGAAAAAGACTTCGTTCAGCGTCCCTGCCAGCTCGTTGATTGTGGCCGTCTTATATTGCAGCACTTCACGTTTGTGATCCAGCTGTTCCTGCTGGACATTGATATAGAAGACAAGCCCGATTCCTCCGGCCATAATGGCAACGAACAGGAGCAGAAGAATCCGGTAATATTTCGTTTTGATGCTCGTGGCTTTAAGCTTAAGGTTTCTCACTCAGAATGTCCTCCACGAGCTGCAGCAGCTCCATCGGGCTGAAGGGCTTGGGCATAAAATATCGGGCTCCCGCCTCTCTTGCCCGGTTACGGTCCATCTCCTGTGCCTTGGCGGTCAGCATCATAATCGGCGTCCGGCTCTTCAGCTCCCCGTCCAGCTCGCTCAGCACTTCAATGCCGGTCATTACGGGCATCATGTAATCCAGAATGACCAGATCGTAAGGTTCTGACGCCAGCCTGGCGAGCGCCTCGCCCCCATTCTCGGCGGTATGAACCTCCACATTCTCCAGATCCTCCAGCGTATCCTCAATCAGCATGCGCAGAACCTCTTCATCATCTACAATCAGTACCTTTTGCACCATAGCTCACTCTCACCTTTCAGTCATCCCTGCTTGGGATGCATTGCATTTAGAACAGAAACCGGTGGGACAGACGCTCAATCCGGGTCAGCAGCTCCGGCAGATGGAACGGCTTAATGACATAATCGTCCGCGCCCATCTGCAGCGCATGAATAATATCCCGCTGGTCGTTGCGCCCGGTCAGCATAATCACAAGAATATTCAGCTCAGGATAGCTGCTGCGGATCTTCTCCAGTACCTCCAGCCCGTCAAGCCCCGGCATGACGCCGTCCAGCAAAATAACATACTTCTCTTCAGGAGCATACCAGTCCGATTCCAATAGAAGCGCGCCGTCCGCATAGCTCGCAACCTTCACTCTGGCGTTGGTCCCAGGCTGCCAGGCTGCGAAATGGGTCGTCACGATTCTGCGGATGAGCGGATCATCGTCCACAATAATAACATTCAGCAGCGTCTCACGCTGGCTCAGCAGCAGATCCTGGCTGTACAGGGTGCTCTGGTTCCTGCCGTTATGTTTGCTGGCATAGAGCGCCAGATCGGCTTCCTCAACCAATATATCGGCATCCTGCACCTCTTCAGTGATCTCGGTCACTCCGCAGGAGAACGTTACATGGAAGCTCTCACGTTTGGCCTGGAAATCGCGGGCCGCAAAGGATTCCTGAATCCGCTCCATCACAAGCAGCGCCTGCTCCGCAGGGGTATTGGGCATGAACAAGGCAAACTCCTCGCCGCCATAGCGGCAGAAGGTATCCTCCGTGCGGATGGACTGCTTCACCAGCTCCGAGAAGCTCTGCAGCACCTCATCCCCCATCAGATGCCCGTAAGTATCATTAACCTGCTTGAACAGGTCCAGATCCAGCAGAGCGAGGGAGAAGGTCCGGCCTGTCCGTCTGAAATCGGAGATCAGCTGCTTCATCGTCTGGTTGAAGTACTTGCGGTTGAACGCTCCGGTCAGCTCGTCAACAATGATGGATTCCTGCCACTCCTTTTTCAGCTCAAAGCGGTTCTTGATCAAGACCAGGAACAAATCGATGTCCACCGGCTTTTGTATGTAATCCATGACACCCAGCGAATAGGCATACTTCTGAACCTCAATAGAATGCTCGCCGCTGATAATAATGATCGGAATCCGCTCTTTCTTGGCTTTGCCGATAATCTGCTTCAGTACATCAATCCCGCTGCGGTCCGGCAGCAGAATATCGAGTAGAATCAAATCCGGCTTCGTCTCATAAAAAAGCTTCAGTCCGCGTCCGGCCGACAGCGCAATGCTGACATAATAGGATTGACGCTCCAGGGATTCCCGTAAAAAAGCGACCAGCTCCACATCATCGTCCACGATCAGAATCTCGTACTGCTGATGGACATTCCCGTGGGACAATGCTATTCCGGGAGTCAGCGGCGGCACCGCGCCCACAGGCTCCGGCTCCGCAAACAGCTCCAGCAGCGGATAGATATAATCGCCCCACTCCGCTTCCTTCCAGCTTCTATGGTTGTCATCCGAGAAATAGAGCAGCGCATTGCCGGAGAATGCCTCTACAGCATCCAGCCCCACAGTGCCCGAGGTGCCCTTCAAATTATGCAGGAAACGGTAGATATCCTTCTCCTCGACTGCTGACTGTTCCGACCACTTCTGCAGCGTTTCTCTGGTGCGCTCTTCAACCAGCTCTTTATATTTTCTCGTTGTCATAATAGCTCCTTCAGTCCAGCTTATCCTACAAAACTTCAATAAATCATATTTTACATCAAGTGTCAATATTATTATACCCTCAGGAAAATGCAAGCTCAAATCTCTGATCAGCTGGACACAAAAGCTTTGGTTGATAACCGATCCTTGATTTGACATAATAATTAAAATCGTTCATTCCGTTAATGCGGCAATGAGCGAAGATTATAGATCATGGATAACGGGAGGCTTTTCAATTGAAGGGGATTATTACGGTACTCGGGAAAGACAAGGTAGGCATTATCGCCAAAGTATGTACATACCTCGCAGAGCACAATCTGAACATTCTGGATATCTCCCAGACGATTGTGCAGGATTATTTCAACATGATGATGATCGTGGACATCTCTGCCCCCAGCAAGTCCTTCGAGGAGATTGTGGAGGAGCTTCAGCAGGTAGGGGAAGACATCGGTGTGGAAATCAAGCTGCAGCATGAGGATATCTTCAATATTATGCACCGGATCTAACCGGCAAGGAGAGGAGTGAGCGCTAGTGATCTCGATTGTAGAAGTTCAGGAGACGAATAAAATGATCCGGGAAATGAACCTGGATGTCCGCACCATTACGATGGGCATCAGCCTGATGGATTGCGCCCATACCGACATGAAGGTGTTCAACCAGAAGGTATATGACAAAATCACCCGCTCTGCCGAGAAGCTCGTGAAGACCGGTGAGGATCTCGAGCGCCAATTCGGGGTGCCGATTGTCAACAAACGGATCTCAGTAACGCCGATTTCGATTGCTGCGGGCGCTGTACATACCGATACCTACGTGCCTGTCGCCCAGATTCTGGACAAGGCTGCCAAGGAGGTTGGCGTCAACTTCATCGGCGGGTATTCCGCGCTGGTACAGAAGGGCTGTACCAAGGGCGACCGGATTCTGATTGACAGTATCCCGGAAGCGCTGGCGGTGACCGAGAGAGTCTGCTCCTCCGTCAACGTGGGCTCCTCGCGCAGCGGCATCAACATGGACGCCGTGAAGCTGATGGGCGATATCATTCTCCAGACGGCGGAGCGCACCAAGGACCGCGATTCCATCGGCTGTGCCAAGCTGGTTGTATTCTGCAACGCAGTCGAGGATAACCCGTTCATGGCCGGTGCCTTCCACGGGGTGGGCGAACGGGAGTGTGTGATTAATGTGGGCGTAAGCGGCCCGGGTGTGATCAAGCGGGCGCTGGAGGAGGTGAAGGGACAGGACTTCGAGACACTGTGCGAGACGATCAAGCGTACAGCCTTCAAGGTTACCCGGGTCGGCCAGCTGGTCGCCCAGGAAGCCTCCAAGCGCCTGAATGTGCCCTTCGGCATCATCGATCTGTCGTTGGCCCCTACACCTGAGATCGGCGATTCTATCGCAGAGATTTTCCAGGTCATGGGCTTGGAGGAAGCCGGTGCTCCCGGCACCACTGCTGCACTGGCCATCCTTAACGATAATGTCAAAAAAGGCGGAGTCATGGCCTCCTCCTATGTCGGCGGCTTAAGCGGCGCCTTCATCCCGGTCAGTGAAGACCACGGCATGATCCAGGCGGTCCAGCGCGGGGCGCTGACGCTGGAGAAGCTCGAAGCCATGACTTGCGTCTGCTCGGTAGGCCTTGACATGATTGCCATTCCCGGCAGCACCAGCAAGGAGACCCTCGCTGGCATCATTGCCGATGAAGCTGCCATCGGGATGGTCAACAACAAGACTACGGCGGTCCGCGTCATTCCGGTCATCGGCAAGGACGTCGGTGAGATGGTCGAATTCGGCGGCTTGCTCGGATACGCCCCAGTCATGGCTGTGAACCCCTTCAGTTGTGCGGGCTTCGTCAACCGCGGCGGACGGATTCCCGCACCAATTCACAGCTTCAAGAACTAAGTGAGCGTGCAGGCTTAATTGCATTCTGTACATCTAAACCTGCTGATTTTCGACCCATTCTGAGTTTAGTTGTATATTGTACATCTATAAGGCCGTTTTTTCTTGCTACTCACACTTTTAGGCGGATTTAGTTGTACAGACTACCTTTAAACGTGGCATGTGTGAATTTTCGCTGCTTTTAAGTGTACGTTCTACAACTATCACTGAAATTCACTGGGAGTTCTTCACATCAACCAATAAAGACACGTTGCCTTCCCGCATAGGGAGAGTAATGTGTCTTTATTATTGCCGGATATCAGAGCTGCGGCAGCTCCGGCGGTACGGTAATATGGGACAGCTTCGCAGGGTCCATCAGAAGATACAGGTTCTGAATCCGTTCCCCGCTGGAATCCGTACTCAGGCAGAGCACGCACTTCACAACTCCCTGATCGGTGAAGATCAGACCCGGCTCACCGTTCAGCGGCCCATAGGAAGTCTTCCACTCCCGCAAATAGTGCATAACCCGCTTCGAGGTCAGCAGTGCAGTAACTCCCTTACGGCCGGTCATCGGCCGGAGAATTGTATGCACTTCGCGGCCCCCGCCGTCGGCAACCAGCACCGGATGCTCGCCCAGCAGCTCCAGCATGCCGTCCACATCATAGGAGGTGAACGCGGCAGTGAAGCGGACCAGCAGTTTCTCCGTGACTGCTCTATATCGGAGCGAGGGTAAGCCGGAAGCCGGCTCTGCCATCAGGATACGCTTGGCCCGGCTGAAGATCTGCCGGCAGTTGCTGCCCGACTTGCCTACCATTCCGGCAATGGCTTCATAGTCGTATTCGAAGGCTTCCCGCAGTACGAATACCGCACGCTCCGTAGGAGACAGCCGCTCCAGCAGCACCAGAAAAGCATACGACAGATTATCCTTACGTTCTGCCGCCGCTTCCGGCCCATCGTATCCCTCGCTTACCGGCTCCGGCAGCCACTCCCCGATATAAGTCTCTCTGCGGCTGCGTGCCGAGTTCAGCATATTGAGGCAGCGGTTGGTCATACCTTTGGCCAAATAGGCTTTGATATTCTGAATGCCGCTCCGGTCCCGGTGCTGCAGCTCGGCGAATAAATCCTGCACCGCATCCTCCGCATCGGCAACCACGCCTAACATCCGGTACGCGATGGAGAAGGCATAACTTTTATAATGCTGATACAGCTCCTCCATACCCGGATTCTCAGCCGCAGGTGTCTCAGCCTGTGCCGTTATTTTACCCCTGTCCACTTCACGCAGCTCTCCTTCCTTATATTCCTGCCCTTATCCTTAGCCGAAGCAGCCCGGGAACATCCCGGTCGTAATAGCAATCCGGTTCCAGCTGTTGATCGTATTGACCGCCATAATCCAGTCTACCAGTTCCTCTTCGCTAAAGTGCGTAAGCATCTTATTATACAGCTCCAGCGGAACGCCCGCTTCACTGATCAGCGTCACCTGCTCGGCGAATTCCAGCAGCACACGTTCCTTCGCACTGAACAACGGCGCTTCGCGCCACACACTCAGCAGCAGAATATGCTCGGCATAGTTGCCCAGCTTCATCAGATCCTTGCCATGCATATCCAGACAGAACGCACAGCCGTTGATCTGGGAGACCCGTATTTTAACCAGTTCATACAGCACTTTATCCTTGCTGCGGCTTCCTGCATGCTGCTCCAGAGCCATCATTGCCCGGAACGCCGGGCTGTTAACCTCACGATAGTTCATTCTTAGACTCAAATTGGGTCGCCTCCATTATGGTTGTATTGCTCTTCATAACTGTAGACAAGATAGGGACAGCTGTTGTGACACAACATCCCCACAAAGTGAAGCTTTAACTCGATGATGAATCAGGTACTTTGCGGGGACCCCAAAACATTGAAATTCTTTTTGACAAAAAAGAGCAGGACAGCAAAATTCCGCAGCCCTGCTCTTGAATACACTCTATGCGCTCAGGCTCTTAGCCCTTCTTGAAGAGAATAGCCGCCAGCCGGTCAGAAGCGCCGACAACAGGCAGATCCCGGACGAAGTCAGGAAGACTACATGCATTCCCAAGAGGAACAGCTCCGGACGGCCTTCTACCAGCCCGGTTACCCGGTAACCGGCCTTGCTGCTCATTACATTGAACAGGATCGAGGTCGCTACGGTAATGCCGACGACCATTCCCACATTACGGACCAGCGAATTCACGCTTCCTGCCGAGCCTAGCTGTGTTCGCGGCACCGTGGACATAATCAGCGAATTGTTCGGTGAGCCGAACATCCCGCTGCCGATACCGAGCATGGCGATCCAGACGCCGACCAGTATAACCGGACTGCCTTCATGCAGCCGGGCCAGCCCGAACTGGGCAACCACCATCACGATCAGCCCTGCGAAGGTGAGCAGCTCCGAACCGATTTTGTCGGATAACGCCCCGCTTAATGGAGCAACTATCACCATGCAGATCGGGTAAAGCATAAGCAGGAAGCCTGCACCATACGGAGACATGTTCAGCATATTCTGCGCATAGAATGGTGCGATGATATTGAAGCAGAAGTTCGAGACGAACACCAGAAAGGCACAGAATATACTCAGTGAGAACAAGGGATTCTTGAACAGGCCCAGTTGAAGCAACGGCTGAGCACTGCGCAGCTCCACGATCAGGAAGACGATGAAGGTAATAACTGCAGCGGTGAGGGCGGCAAGAATCCGGGTATCCCCGTAGCCAAGCTGCTGGCCGAGCAGAAGTCCGGCGAACAGAGAAACAATGAAGACAGCAAACAGCAGGCTGCCGGGAACATCAATCCCTGACTTGACGCGTACCAGGTCCTTCGGGAGCACCTTCCAGCCCAGCGCAATCGCCAGAATGCCAATCGGCACATTCACCCAGAAAATATACTCCCAGCCCATCGACGATACGATAATTCCGCCCAAACTGGGCCCCGCTATACTGCCGAGGGATACGAAGGTTCCGATCAAGCCAAGAGCCTTGCCGCGTTCCGTTGACGGGAAAATATCGGTAACAATGCCCTGGCTGTTCGCCATGGTCATCGAAGCGCCAACCGCCTGCACTACACGCGAAGCGATGAGCAGCGGCAGGCTGTGGCTTAATCCGCAGAGCAGCGAGCCGATGGTGAAGACAACCATGCCCAGCTTGAACATCTTGATTTTGCCGGCGATATCACCCAGCTTCCCGAAGAACAGAATCACTGAACAGATCGCCATCAGATATCCGGTTGTCACCCACTCTACCTGGGCTACCGGCAGCCCCAGCTCCTTCACCAACACCGGCAGCGCAATATTCACAATACTTCCATCCAGTGTAGACATAAAAGTAAACAAATTAAGAACGATCAGAATCAGCCAGCGCTTCTTCTGTATCCCGGCATCCTCCTGATAGGTTGCCTCTATGCTGCTCATCCGCTAACACCCTCTTGTATCCAAAGTAATCTAGTTGCACACGCAACAAACTAATCCTTCACAGTGTACTGCAAATTAGTTGCGTGCGCAACAAAATTACGGTAAGATCTGAGGCAGACAGCATTCCCGTGACAGGTTGCTGTTATAATCCTCAGCGAGGTGTCCATTGTGACTTCAAATAAAGAACCCATCGGGAAGCTGATCTCTCATCTTCACCGCCAGAACCAAAAAATACTGGCCAAGGAGCTGCTTCCCTACGGCATCGGCAGCGGCGGCCAGCATAGCTTCTTAAAGCTGGTGCTGAGTCATCCGGGGATCACCCAGGATCAGATGACCAGCCGGATTAAATGCGATAAAGCGACAACCACCCGCTCCGTCAAGCTGCTCGAGGCCTCGGGATACATCGAACGCCGGACGGACCCGAATGACCGCCGCTCCTTCCTGCTGTATCCAACTCCCCAGGCGCTCGAATTCGCCCCGGTCTTCCAGACGCTGCTGGACGATTTCAACCGCGAGCTGTCCATGGATCTCACCGAGAGTGAGCTCGATACGCTGACAAATCTGCTCCACAAGGTCACCCGCAACTCAGACCGGCTGAACGGGCAGGGGTTGAGCGTATTGAATGGAAATGCCCAAGGGCCCCGTATGACGGGTGACGGGTAGCAGATCGTAAGGGGTAGACGTACTCTAATTTCTTCATTCTGAACGATTATTGGAAAACAGTTGATCCGACAAATCAGCAGCATATCGGGCAGCACAGGCAGCATGGCTCTCATTCTGCGGCTATACGCTCCGCCAGCCCTTCTGCGCGGTATTCGCTCGGCAGCTTGCCGACATGCTCCCGGAACAGCTTGCTGAAATAACGGTCATCGCCGAAGCCGGACCGGCAGGCAATTTCACACACGGGGACAGGGGTCTCCAGCAGCAGTGCCTTCGCCAGCTCCAGGCGCATGCGCCGCAGGCACTCCCCGAAGGTCTCACCGGCAAAGCGGGCGAAGCACCGGCTGAAATAGCCGCGGCTCATATGGACAGCAGCGGCAACATCGCCCTGGTTGATTTTATCGCCGGCATGGCTCCTCATATAACGCACAGCGGTGATCAGGCAGAGCATCACCTCTTGGCTCAGGCCCAGCTCAATCATCCGGCGCTGGACATGCCCGGTGAACTGATGCAGCCAGACTTGCCAGTGCCGCCAGTGCCGGTTGCACTCTGCCGCCAGCGCGAGCTGCTGCGCTTCCTCCGCCGTAAGCAGCAGCCGGCTCCAGCTCCGCAGCAGCTCCTGGCCAAAGTCCGCCACTGCCGCAGGGTCCGGCTGCTGCATCCCAACCCCGCTGAGTAACAGGTCCCAATCTCTGCGCTCCAGCGTCCAGCGGAGATTCTGCGCCTGTATCAGCGCGGAAGGGACGCCCGTCTCCGGCTGTTGCCGCGCGGCCAGCGCCTGCAGGTCACCATAGTGCAGCCTCGGGACCGCCTGGCCGCCCGCAGCATAGAACAGCGCCTGCCGGGCCGACTGTTCCAGCACCGCAGCGATTCTCTTCAGCGGCTGACCGCTCACCCCCTCCAGCAGCGCTGCTGTCCAGCTTGTCCCAAGCACCGCTCCCACCTCTCCACCGATCCGCGCTGCATCCACAGGATACAGCAGCGGAGACAGCCACATCCCCTGCACAGCATGTAGTGTGGAATTTCTCACCTGAGACAGCGCATACAGCTGCTCTTCCTTCAGTTCCGGCGTAAGCGGCACATAGAGCAGCGCCTTGTCCTCCGCAATAACCTTCTGCTCTGCCTTTGCAGGGGTGCTTTTGTTCCCGTCCTCCCACCTGATCCGCTCCACCAGTCTGCGGATGATCACATCGGCATTCTCGGGCTCCAGCAGCGTTTTTACAATGTAATCCACCGCTCCCAGCCGCAGCGCCTCCTGCACCTCATCGAATTCATGATGGCAGGTCAGCACTACGCAGCGTACTGCGGGATACCGCAGCCTCACCTCCCGGATCAGCTCGAATCCGGTCATCCCCGGCATCGAGAGATCCACGAACAGCAGATCCGTCTCCTGCTCGCGCAGCAGCTCCAGCGCCGCCTGCCCGTCTCTGGCCTCTCCGGTAATCACCACCCCGAAGGCCGGCCAATCCAGCAGTGAGATGAAACCCCTGCGCACCAGACGCTCATCGTCTACGACAACAGCCTTAATCATCGAAATCCTCCTTGCTTTTGATAGGAATAATGATGGATACCGGGTTCCTTCTCTTTCTCACTGCTCTTCGTGGAAGCGTTTCAATATATAGATACAATACCATATTTTGTTTATTCTGAAAATAAAAAGGCGTAACAACAAGATTGCCCCCTCCTTGCGGCCTTCGGCACCTTTCCCCAACAATCTTGCGCGCAATCCAGTGTCCGTCGAGGCCTAAGTTCGCAGTTCGTTGGAAGTCATCTGCGCTGAAGCCAGTGTTTGCACCAGTACATTGCGATTGTGTTCACTTTTTCGCATACATTCAGCCGCTTACCCTAGCAGCTGCAAATTGTCTTCGCTTTTCCGTAGACATTCGGCCCATGCTCCCGCAAGCCAGTACATCATCTTCTGCACAACATAAAAAGAGCTGCTCACAGGCATATCCGCCGTATAAACAACTCCACTTCTGGTATTTGATACTAGGGTAAGCCTCTGCCCGCCTTCTCTCCCTCTAAAAAGCCCCCCGATTTTCGTCTTCCGCCAACCTGACATACACCTGTCCGGTTCACATGATATGCTGAATGCAGCACAATCCTATGAACAGAGGTGACCCCTATGAAATTCGAATGGAGAAAACAAGACAAAGCCCTATATCTGCCCCCTGCCGAACCGGGGCTGATTCAGGTACCCGCCTTCTCTTACTTCACCCTGCAGGGTGAAGGCAATCCGAACGGCAGCGCATTCGCAGAAGCGGTCGCTGTGCTGTATTCCTTATCCTACGCAGTTAAGATGCTGCCGAGAAAAGGCCCCGCACCCGAAGGCTACTACGATTACACCGTCTTCCCGCTGGAAGGGGTATGGGATCTCAGCGAAGCCGGGCGCCGTTTATCCGTTCTTGATAAGAACGAACTGGTATACACCTTAATGATCCGGCAGCCGGATTTCCTGACCCCTCTGCTTGCCGCAGAAGTGCTGGAGCAGGTCAAGCGCAGCAAGCCGCACCCGCTGCTGGACAAGGCCGTCTTCGCCCGCTGCGAAGACGGCCTCAGTGTACAAATGACGCATATCGGCCCCTATGATGATGAACCCCACAGCTTCGCCAGAATGGAGCAATTCTGCACCGCTCAGGGTCTGCTGCGGGAGTCTCTCCTGCACCGCGAGATCTACATCTCGGATGCCCGGCGTGCCCGCCCGGAGAAGCTGCGAACCGTGCTCCGGTTCGCAGCCGCCCGGCAGGATTAACGCTACATTTTCACCGTGTGCCGTACGATTGAGCTCTTATGAACCTCCAGCAGCTCCCGGTACTCCACCATCTCAATCTCACAGCCGGGCCCGATTACAACACTTCCGCCCCGCACGGTCTGCGCCTGCGTATGCTGAAGCTCAATCTGGTCCCCTTCGATCAGCCGGGCCGCGAAGCTCATCTTCGTTCCCGGTCTGAGCAACGCAGCGGAACGGCTGCGCTTGATTGAGATCCTGCCGCCGCCGACCGTATCGGCTCTACAGGGGCCGAATAAGGACAGGTCAAGCTTCTCCGCATTCAACAGTCCGCTGACCTCCAGGATTCCGGTAAGCTGCACCTGCTCTGCTTCACAATCGCCCGTAACTATAATCCCGCCGGTCAGCCTGATATCCTCAATCCGCAGCCCGCCGCCTGCTGTAAGCTCTCCTTGCCCGCGCAGGCTGGCTGCGTCTACCCGTCCCTTAACCTCACACTCCCCGGTGATTTTGATATCCTGCGCCCGAAGATTCCCCTTAACCGCAACCTCCCCGGTCTGCGCCAGCTTATGGCAATCCACATCCCCGCCAAAGGTACATTCTCCCGTCACCTTCACATCCTTAAAAACTCCGCCGATAGAGCTCGATGTCCCAAGTATCTTCAGATCATGACGTTCTACCGCTTCATTCACCGAGCTTCTCCTCCTTTCCCACCTGGGCACCGGGATGTACTGTCAGTCCCGTTCTATACTCCACCCGGCTAATCGAGCAGCCCTGCCCGATAATGACCGTACCGCCCCTCACTACATCTGCACTCGTGTATTCCAAATCCAGCATATCGCCCTCGATGAGTTTGGCCCGCAGCCCGATTTTGAGCTTGGGAATCATTCCGCCGAGCAGTCTGCCCCAGGCTGTGTTGCCTTTTTTGCGGATCACCAGGCTCTCCACTCCAATCTCTCCTGCCTCCGACTGACCGTGTAGTCCGAACTCGATCCGGCCCGCACTGAGCAGGCCCCCCACCGTGAATACACCTTCCCCGGTCAGCTCCTCCAGCTCACAATCGCCCTTCAGCTTCAGCATCCCGTCCATTACACAGCGCTCTCCCCGCAGACTGCCTTCACCGTTCACTACTCCATTCAGCTTCATTTCACCAACCTGCAGATTGCCCTTCAGATTGAGGGTTCCATTCATCTCCAGCTCATCGGCCGCGAGGTCGCCCTTCTGCTTCATCACTCCGTCACAGCTATAGGTATGAGCTTGGAGCGCTCCGTTAATTTTACTGACGCCGTTAATATTAACCTTGTGATATCTGCCTCCGGCAGCCGTGTTGACCCCATCCATCACCAGATCCGGCAGTTCATTCTTCTCCATGGTCCAGCCTCCTGTGGTTTCCTGTTTCTTGCTCTTGTCAGTTGCCTTCACTTAAGCGCCCATTCAATTGTTCCGCCAGATCCGCAGAGCGAAGCCTGCTCACCAGCCGTGCCCCCTCATCGAAGGCCAGCGCCGCGCCAGGCAGTGTCATAATGAAGAAGCTAACCCCCATCTTCCGCACAAAAAACAGCTCCCAGCCCTTCTCCCTGTACCCCGGCGCATGACTCTCCAGCGTCTGATAGAGCCGTTCTGCTTCCTCCCAGCTGAGCTCCCCCTTGCCGAGTAGCCCATCTGCCGCAAAAACATTCAGAATCTGCTCGAAGGTTAGCGGTAAATCCTCAGCCTCCGGTCTACCGAACCGCTCCAGACTGCTTACCGAAACAATGTTACGTTCTTTTAACTGAGATAAGGTTAACCTTATTCTGTACGGGGATACCGGCTCTGACAGCTTATCTGCCAATTCATCCAGGGAGAGATCATCCTTCTTCTGTAAAATATGCTGCACCCGCCCCAAAATACGCGCCCGCGGAAAAAAGGTCTCTTGTCCCGTAAAGGTAGATTTGCGGATGAACCATTCCTCAGGAATCAGCTGCTTCCGCTTCCAGCGGTACAATTGCCCGTAAGAGATTCCTGTCTCATCGAGCAGTTCCTTTTTGGAGATTAAATCCTCTTCCATATCACCACTCCTTGCGCTCATCGTAACATAACACTGTTACGTTGTAAACTAACAAGCTGCCTGAAACTCTCCC